>NC_019904.1:0-65000 GCF_000325705.1 Echinicola vietnamensis DSM 17526
GCAAGCCCTTAAAAGGACTCCATACCCCAGAGATAAATGAACGAAAGAAGGCAGAATAATACATGCTGCCTTGGGAGCATATTCTTTTCTCTGGATTTGGATAAAATATTTTGAAATAACATCACTACCTGATTAACTAAAAAAAAGCAATAAACACCATGACCTTAACAGAAAACTCCAGCTAAGTCAAGCAATTTTAGATTTTTAATTTAGATATATTTTCCCCAAATTTGTTGCCCTTCAATGGTGAAGAGGAGCATCTAAAATTCTTTCTTGTAACTTATTATAAATGAATTCAGAGGCCAAAGCAGTATGGGATGAGTGTTTGCGTGTCATTGAAGAGCACGTAAATGAACAAAGCTTTTCCACATGGTTTAAACCCATAAACCCTGTGCGTTTGGATGGTTCTGTACTCACCATTCAGGTTCCCAGCCAGTTCTTTTACGAATGGTTAGAGGACAATTATGTACAGGTCTTGAAGTTGGCCATTAAAAACATCCTCGGCCCCAATGGCAAATTGGAATATGCCGTGGTAGTGGACAGGGGAAACTCCCAGAACCAGCCCTATGTGGTCAGCTATCCACAAGGGAATATCAGCCCAAACAAGAAAAAGAATGAAAAGCCGGTAAAAGAGGAACGAAGGAGCCCTTTTGAAATGCAATCCCTGGATTCTCAGGCATTGCTGAAATCCAATCTAAATCCGAATTACACCTTTAATTCATATATTGAGGGGGACTGTAACCGCTTGGCAAGATCCGCCGGGTATGCAGTAGCGACCAAGCCAGGGGTCACCTCTTTTAACCCATTAATGATATATGGAGGGGTCGGACTGGGCAAAACCCACTTGATCCAAGCCATCGGCAATGAAATCAAGAATGGACCGGAAGACAAATTTGTACTGTATGTTTCTTCAGAGAAGTTTGTCAATCAATTCATGGATTCCATTAAAGATGGGAACGTAAAAAGCTTTACCAATTTTTACATGCAGGTGGATGTCTTGATCATCGATGATATCCAGTTTTTGGCAGGGAAAGACAGGACCCAGGAAATGTTCTTCCATATCTTCAACCACCTTCACCAAAGCAAAAAGCAAATCATCATGACCTCCGACTGCCCTCCCAGAGATCTCAAGGGGCTGGAGGAAAGGTTGCTTTCCCGTTTTAAATGGGGCCTCACCGCTGACCTTCACATGCCTGATTTCGAAACCAGGGTGGCCATCATCAAACGCAAAATGCAGTCTGAAGGAATTTACATCCCCGATGATGTGATCGAATATTTGGCCTACACCGTGGACACCAATATCCGGGAACTGGAGGGCGTATTGATTTCCCTGATCGCCCACGCCTCTCTAAACAGGGTGGAGATAGACCTTGGATTAGCCAAGACGATCATGAAGAACATCGTCAAGGACATCGAAACAGAGGTCGGGATTGACTTCATACAGAAAACGGTTTCAGACTATTACGGCATCAAACTGGACGACCTCAAAGCCAAAACCCGGAAAAAGGAAATAGTGGTCGCCAGGCAAGTGGCCATGTATTTTTCCAAGGAATTTACCAACCATTCCCTCAAATCCATCGGTTATCACTTTGGGGGCCGTGACCACAGTACGGTCATCCATGCCGTCCAAACCGTCAACGACCTAATGGAAACCGATACTTCCTTTAGAAATGCCATTAATGAGCAGCGCAAAAAATTCAAAATGAGGTCCTACTAACAAGTAGGACTTTTTTATGGTATCCAAACAATCCCGTCCAAATCCTTAAGGGGAAGGTGCAGCTCGGTCTGCCCCATGGAATACGGACCGATCTCATAACTATTATACATCAGGACCAACGAATCCTTTTCGTATCCCATCGCAGCAGGCAAAAAGAACTTCCCGTCCTGTAGGAAAAACCTGCCATCTTCTTCCAAACTCATGGCTGGAGCTACTTCATGAAACTCCCGAAATGCCTTTTCGGTCTTCTCCAGGAGCCTGGCCTGATCCAAGACGATCGCTTCGTTTTTCAGTAATTGCTGGTTCTTCAGGTCAAAATTCAAAAACATCACCGTATGATTTGGGTGTGCCCCACCGGTAAAACTGCTGTTGGTAAACACCAAGGACAAGGCTTGAGGGCCTTTAAAGGTCACGGTGGCCTTTGTCTCCAAAAACCAAGGCATGGAACCACTGGAATATGTCTCCGAAAACTCCTCAAAATCCTCGAGAAAACCGGCTGCCGCTTTTTCAAGCTTATCCGTCTTTACGGAATCCTCTCCCCACTGCAAGTACATCAACAGCTGTTCTTTGACATGGGTATTCAACCAAGCAGCCTGCTGCTCTGGCCCATTATAGAATTCCGGATATACCATCCGTACCTTGGCACAGGTACTATCCGTCCCCACACAGGACACCTTTTCCATGGATACTTGTTTGTGGGCCAATTCTAGCCTTTCATTGTTTTCTTGCTTTTCAGGGCTACACCCCATCAGCAGCAACAAAAGTCCTATAAAAGTGGAAAGTTTTAACATACCTATTCTTGTTCAATCTGACGCTTTAAAAAATGTATTTACCAAATTTCTTGCCACAGCAGCGGGCAGTTCCTTTGCATCCTTCACCTCTCCTAGCGCCTCCTCGATTTTGGTGACGACATGAGGATCTTGGTAAAACCGCTGTTCCAATGCTTTTTGGACATGGGCATAAAACCAATGGTTCCGCTGCGCTTTGCGGTTTTCCCCCAAGAAACCCGTTGCTGAAATTTTCCCAAAAAACTCCTGCGTAACAGCCCATACTTCTTCGAGCCCCCTTTTCTCCACTGAGGAGACAAGCAGGACGGTGATCTGCCCTGCTCCCGAACGGGGAGACATCAGCTGACAGGCTCCCTCCAGTTCCCTCTTGGTTTGTGCTGCACTTTGGCGACTCCGTTCATCTGCTTTGTTTACCACGATGGTGTCCACCATTTCCATAATGCCCCTTTTCACCCCTTGAAGCCCATCTCCAGTTTCAGGCTGCACAATCAGCATGAAGAAATCCACCATTTCTTTCACCTGCACTTCCGATTGGCCCACCCCGATGGTCTCCACGATCACCACATCATAGCCCGCCGCCTCACAGACCAACATCGCCTCACGGGTACTGATCGCCACCCCGCCGGCATACCCTCCCCCTGGAGAAGGACGAATGTAGGCATTCGGAGATTTGGACAATTCTTCCATCCGGGTTTTGTCCCCTAGGATACTGCCACCGGACTGCTTACTGGACGGATCAATGCTTAAAACCGCCAATCGATGCCCTCCCTGCAATATCACCTTCCCAAATGCTTCAATAAAGGTACTTTTGCCCACACCGGGAGCACCGGTCACTCCTATCCGCTTGGCCTTTCCAGTATGCGGTAAAAGCAGCTGTAACACCCTTTCCGCCAATACCTGGTCTTCCTCCAGCTTACTTTCGATCAACGTAATGGTTTTGCTCAACATGCTCCGATCTCCTGACAAAACCCCCTCTGCATAAGCTGCAGGATCCAATCGTTTATGTTTTGATCTCGACATGGTCATCGCCTTTCAACTGTTCATTAACGGAAAGGGTACTTTACGAACCCTTCCTGCCCCATTGCTTTTTTCTCATACCGACCAATGCAATATTCATAAAGGGATTCCTCAAAATAGGGCTCCTCCGCATTCAGCTTTTTAGGGGCATGGGCCTCATCTGTGAAAAAATACACTTGTGTATTGCCGTATTTGGTATGCGGCATGAACTTTCCGTATTGCTCCATCTCGTGCCAGAGGCTATCAGAAACCACCACTGCATACACCCTTTTAATGGGGCCGGTGTTATTTTCGTTTCGATAGGCTGCTACTTCCCGAAAATCCATTTTAAGGTCATCGGTACCCGGCTGCGTAAAGGTGTCACGCATCATCCAAACCAGAAGTGCCAACACCACCAAACCTATCAGGTAATATAGCCTTTTTGTATTTTTCATAATTTCCATAACATTTCGAGTTCAACATTGAACACGAACCTTTCTGACGAAGGTTTTACTATTTGGGATGTGCGAGCCTTTTTACTCCGTCTTATCCCTTGGATAGCAAACCATGCTTTTTATCCTTTTCTCTTTCCTCTTCTTTAGTTTACCCTTAATTTAGGGGAAAAATTTGGATATGGGGTTCGAATATGTCAAAGCACTGCATATTATCTTTATCGTTACATGGTTTGCAGGGTTATTTTATGTCGTTAGGCTTTTCATTTACCAGACTGAAGCACTGGAAAAAACACCAGAAGAGCAAAAGATACTCAAGCCCCAGCTCGACCTTATGGCTAAACGGCTTTGGCTGGGCATTACTTGGCCTTCGGCAATATTAACCTTGATTTTTGGAACTTGGACCCTCACTTACCGTTTAGGATATCTGGAACTAGGCTTTATGCATGCCAAACTGGCTTTTGTTGTCCTGCTGTACGTTTATCATTTCATTTGCCACCATATCTACAAAAAACTCCAACAAGGATTGGCCACTTGGAATTCCACTCAGTTACGGCTTTGGAATGAAGGAGCTACGGTATTGCTATTTGCCATTGTATTCCTGATCGTCCTGAAAAACCTTATGAACATGCTCTGGGGAATGGCAGGACTAGTGGGACTGAGCATTCTTCTGATGCTGGCCGTCAAATGGTACAAAAAGCAACGAGAAAAAAAATAAAACTATACAACGACCATGGTTAAGCACAACCTCATCATACTTATCCTTTTCAGCAGTATCTTAATGGTTTGGAACTGCACTTCAAAATCCGAAGACACCAAGCCCCTTCCCTATTTGGGACATAAACAAACAGCAGAAAAAACCGTCGATGGCAAGACCGTCACGGATACGGTTTATCATACCATTGCTCCCTTTTCCTTCACCGATCAGGACAGCGCTACCATCACCAACCGTGACCTGAACGGCAAGGTATATGTCGCGGACTTCTTCTTTACCTCTTGCCCCACCATTTGCCCGGTCATGAAAACCCAAATGCTCAGAGTTTATGAAAAATTCAAAGAGCATCCTGACTTTCAGATCCTAAGCCACTCCATCGACCCTACTCATGATACGGTGGCCGTATTAAAGGAGTATTCCGTACGATTGGGAATAGAAGACGCATCCACCTGGCATTTTCTGACCGGTGATCAGGAAAAAATCTTTGAAATCGGACAGACCAGCTACTTGGCCACGGCCATGGAGGACAAAAACGAACCCGGAGGATTCCTCCACAGCGGGGCATTTATCCTCATTGATCGCCAAGGACATATCAGAGGGGTCTATGATGGCACGAAAGAAGACCAAGTGGACCAATTGATCAAGGATATCCCAAAGCTGCTGGACAATGGCAAAAAGAAATCTTAAAAAGTCAGTCACTCTGGGATTGGTGATGTCCTTGTTCCTCGCTTCCTGTGGCCAGAAGGATGAAAAGGACGACGGCCTTATTTCCCTAAATGAAATCGAGGACATCAAAACCAGACAGTATGCCATCGAAGGCCAGCTGCTATATGCCAATTATTGTGCAAATTGCCATCAAAAGGATGGTACGGGTTTGGCCAAGCTTATTCCACCTTTGCAGGATGCTGATTTTATGCTAGAGGATCCCGGAAAGACCATCCGCCTGATCAAGCATGGCATCAAAGGAGAAATCACGGTAAACGGCATCCGGTATAACCAACCCATGCCTGGGAATCCACAACTAACGAATTTGGAAATAGCAGAGATCGCCACCTATATTTACACCGTGTTTGGGGGCAATGAAAAACGTATAGAAGTCAAAGAGGTAAAAAAATACCTGGAAGAAAAATAAGTACCGACCTCAGTCAATATGCCTTGGCTTCTTCCAGTGCTTTAGTAATTTCCTCATTCACCTTGGTCACTTTTTCCTTCTGATCTTCAAGATAGGCAATCACTTGCTCCTGACTCATCCCTTCAAAATCAAGCTTATACTGACGCATCCAAACAAACATCCCCTCATATGCATTTTCCAGCTTTTTCGCTGTGGCTCGCATTTTATCGGAAGTAGCCTTATTGGCAGCAGAATCTTCGGTCATTAACTTTCCCGAGGCGGTCATCAGGCGCTTTTCTTCCTCCTTTATTTTCCCCATTAACGGCATCACCTCATCATGGATCCCCAATACCTCTCCCTTCAGATCCTCCACTTGCTTTTGATGACCATTACAGGAAACCAAGATCCCAATCACGAAGACCAATACAGACATTTTATGAAATAAGCTCATAATCAAGTATATATAATGTTAAATTCAACCATATCAAAACCATCACTTACCATCATTTCACTACAAAAATCACATTTTTTATTCAATAGCCAATAAAACACCCTTCACTTTTATTTAATTTACTATTCCAACAGGATTGTTTCTAGACAAAAGATTACTGGTTTCATAGTGAAAAGCTCCTCACATATCTTATTTTTACGAAAACTAATTTTTCAGGACCGACAATATTGGTCTTGAAACAGTAACATTCTATACGTAAACCATTTAAAAACCATGAAACCATATTGTTTTGCCATAGACCGTATTATTCCCAGTGAAGATGCCAGTCTCCATCCTTTGGACATTGGGCTGATCAGGGGATATGCTGTTTTTGACTTTTTTCGAACCGTGGATTATCATCCATTATTTTTAGAGGACTACCTTGACCGTTTTATCGCCTCGGCCGCAAAAGCCCATCTTGTCCTTGACCAGGGACATGAGGAGCTTAAATCCATTGTACTGGAACTTATACAGAAAAACGACCTCAAACAAGGGGGAATCAGAATGGTCCTTTCGGGCGGGAATTCTGACAATCATTTCTCGCCTACCAAAGGCAGTCTTTTCATCTTTTGTGAAGCGTTACAGATGCCTTCAGATGATAAATACCGCAATGGCGTACACCTGTTGACCACCGAGTATATCCGCCCTGTCCCAGAGATTAAGACGACAAATTATGCCCTACCTGTCTACTTAAGTAAAGACTGGAAAGCCAATAATGCCGAAGATGTTCTCTACCATGCAGATGGGATCATCTCAGAAAGCTCCCGAAGCAACATTTTCATCGTGAAAGATGGTACCATCAGCACGCCAAAGACCAATATTCTGAAAGGAATTACGCGGAAAAACATCCTAGCACTTGTTCCTGATGCCCAAATCCGGGACATTACATTGGAAGAAGTCATGGCGGCAGACGAAGTGTTTATGAGCAGCACGACCAAACGTATCTTGCCCATCACTAAAATCGACCACCAACCAATTTCCAACGGAGCAGTAGGTACCCGCACCACTGCATTAATGGAGCAGTTTAAAAGAATGGAGGAAGAGACGGTCTCCTAAGCAGACGCTATGAAGATCGTGGCCATAATATAAGGAAGGAATCTTGGCCCACCGTAAAAAAGCATGCCGAGACTCCTTCCCTACATTCGCCGTGATATCAACGTAGATACAGCCCCTTTACAGCACCAGTTCTGCGTCAGTCAAAATATACATTAACTTTTCAGGGTCTTTGGCATTCAGCTTCAGGGTTCCTTTCACCTTTACCCTTTTGGAAGTGTACTCAATGGGATCTGCCATCATCACTTCCATGACCGTCTCCGGGCCTCCAGACCCACAAAAGAAACATTCTGCCAAGGGCAAAGAGGATAGGATGATATGCTCAGGCTTAAACATTCCTTCAAAAGGGATGATATACCCTTCCGCTGAAACTTCCTTCCCTTCAAGCGCTTGGATGTCCTCACTAAAAACAGGTAAGTACAACTCCCCATATTCATCTTCTCCGATCTCATAAGTCACACCTGTCAAGGTCTTCCAAACATTATTTTCCTGTGCCCTACTAACACCAGAAACGGCCATCAGCACTACTACAATTACACTAAACTTTAATCTCATGATGCTATTAATCTCTATGTTATTTCGTCAATTGTTTGGCGATATCTGTTTTATACGCTCCCAAAGCAGGGAATAGGGAAGCCACTATCCCGACCCCTACGGCGTACACAATGATCCAAGCCTCTTCTTTCAAGAATACCCAAGCAGAAATTGTACTCAGCGCACCCTGCTCCTGACCTATAACCAAGAACGACAGAAAAAGGTGCCCGATCAAAATACCAGCCACGGCACCTAAGAACGTTAAAATCACTCCTTCTAAAACAATATGGAGAAATAACTGGCCCTTGGATGCACCAATGGTACGCATGACGGCCAAATCATACTTCCGCTCCTTTAAAGAGTTGTACAAGGCAATGAAAATGCCCAGACCTGCAATGAAAATAATGATAAAGGCCAGCCCCTTGATGAGCTTAATCCCCACTCCCAGCAATTCAAACAAGCGGGCAATTTCAAAGGAAGGGGAAGCGGCCTGCAGGGAACTCCTGCTGTTAATAAAACGGGGCAGTTGCACAGCAGCCATCGGACTCCTGTACTGCATCAAAAGCGTGGTCACCTCACGATCTTCCCCACCTTCGGGGAAACCATGCTTGACCACTTCTTTCTCCATGGCCTCATGGTCGTGCTCCTCGCCTTCGTCATGGGTAAACCAGACTGATTCCAAGGAAGTAAGGATCAATTTGTCCACCACCGTACCTGAGGATGACAATACCCCTGTGACAACGTATGGATGATGATCGTGCTCATGACTGCTCGAGCCTATCCCATGTGAGCCCAGAAACTCATCGCCTACCTTCAGCCCAAGCTTTTGGGCGACCGCACTTCCCAGGACTACCTCAAATGGCCGATCCCATCCCTGACCACTGGCAAAATCAACCTGATACAGCTCCAGATAATCATAATTGGTCCCAACAATTCTATATCCCTGGTAATTGTCTCCCAGCCCCATCGGGATGGATTTCTTGATCAACCGATTTCGAGAAACTGCCTTGGCTTCTTTCAAATCAATATTTCCCGTAGGGAAATCAATATGGTAGACACTGGAAAGAATCAGCTGCAAGGGGCTTCCTTTGGCGCCCACCACCAGATCAATTCCCTTCGCATCCTTGCTCATTTGATTTTCAAACTGGTCCTGCATCAGGAGCAGCACCGTTATAATGGCCAATCCCAGTGCAAGCAGCAGGATGTTGAGGCCAGTATTAAGCGGCTTGGCAACCAAATACTTCCAACTAAGCTTCAATATATTCATCGATCACCTCCCATCTTGATTTGATTTGGCACATGCTCCTTGACGCGGTGGTCGTGCGTAACAATAATCAGGGCTGAACGCATTTTCTTTGCTTGCTCTTTTAACAAGCTGATGACCATTTCTGCATTCTCATCGTCCAAACTGGCCGTTGGCTCATCGGCCAAAACCACCTTGGGATTGTTCACCAGAGCTCTGGCGATGGATACACGCTGGGCTTCTCCTTCACTGAGGGCAGAAACCGTCGCCCCTGCCTTGTGGAATATCCCCAGGTCCTTCAAAAGCCGCTCCACCAATCCATGGTCAGAAGTACCCGAAAAATACTGTGCTACCTGCAAGTTCTCCTTGACAGTAAGTGGTGCTAGGATATGGGGTTTTTGAAAGACCATTCCAATATTCGCGCCGCGAAATTTATCCAACTGCGCTCCTTTAAGGTCGTAAATAGAGGTGTTGTCGATTTGCACCACGCCACTGATGGGTTTCAGTAAACCTCCCAAAATATTGAGAACAGTTGTCTTCCCACTGCCCGAGGCACCCAGTACCAACAACTCTTCTCCTTGCTGAAGGGTGATCTCCGGAATAGGAATGGCATGTTCCCTTTCATAGTAAAACGAAATATCTTTAGCTAAAATCATATCAATTGATCGGAATTTTGACGGTGAATGTAGAGCCTTTACCCGCCTTACTCTCTACGGAAATTTCCCCTTTCAGTACTTCGACACATTTCTTCACGATGGACAGGCCAAGCCCAGAGCCTTCGGTAATCCCCACATTCTTGGCCCTAAAAAACCGGTCAAACAATTGGGATTGTTCCTTTTCAGGTATCCCAATACCATCATCCTCGATCTTGGCAATCATGATATCGTCATTGACCTGCACGCTGAAACTTACCTTACCTTTGTTCTTAGAATACTTTACAGCATTGCTCAGCAGGTTTTCAAACACCTGGTAAAGCAAATCCGTGTCGGATTTGAGTGTCTTGGGAACATCCTTAAAAGAGGTTTCCAGCGTCACGTCCTTATCGTTATTGGCCTTGACCACATCAATGACCTCATTGAAAAAAGCAGCCGTAAAAAACCGTGAAGGCTTGTAATCGATCTTATTGGCGTCTGCCTTGCCGAAGAACAGCACAGATGTAAGCAGGTTATTCAAGTTACGGACGGAATTTTCGATCTTCCGGGAGTGCTTCATCAACTTGCCCTTCATCGGATGATCCTTTTCAGAATAAATTTGAAGTAGCTGGGCAGAACTAAGGATGGAAGTCAGTGGTGTCTTAAACCCGTGAGAGACGTTTTGAACAATTTTGGATTTCAGCTCCCCTATTTCACGCTCCTTCTCCAAGGCCTTTTTCAGCTCTTTATTTGCCTCGTTTAAATCTGCCGTACGCTGGCGTACTTTTTCTTCAAGTTCATTGTTGAGCTTTTGGAGCTCCTTTTCCTTTTTATCCTTGAAGATCGCCAATTCGATCATCATATTGAGTTCCCGGATATTAAAGGGTTTGATGACGTAGGCACTTGGATTGGTTCCGGCTATTTTCTGTAGGGTTTCCTCATCTGAACTGGCCGTCAGGTACACCACTGGGATATCGAATTTTTCGTTGATTATTTCAGTGGTTGTAATCCCATCCAGCTCGCCCCCCAGGTTGATGTCCATCATCACCAACTCCACAGACACTTCCTCCATGATCTCCAATGCTTCCTCCCCGGTCGCTGCGATGCCCATGATTTCATGATGGTTTTTTTCCAGTGCCTTTTTCAGCAACAGCGCAGAGACATTATCATCTTCTACTATCAGGATTTTAAGTGCAAGCATAACTTTCCGTTTGAGTCAAAAAAAGATCTCGTATTAATTTTTTACAAGTATAAGCATATTTTAATTGACAGGAAGAATCACCAATACGGTAGTTCCTGCATTTTTCTTACTCTTTATTTCAATGGTTCCATTAAGGATCTCCACCAGATTCTTGGTAATGGACAGTCCCAATCCTGTCCCTTCAAATTGGCGATCATAACCGACGCTTTCCTGCTCAAATGGGGCGTACAGCTTTTGAACAAATTCCTCACTCATGCCAATACCACTGTCCTTTACCTCAAAATGTATTTTATCATCCACCTGCTTGAGCAATACCTTGATCAGTCCTTCATCGGAATATTTGATGGCATTGCCCACTATATTGTTAACGATCATTTCAAAATACCGCTTGTCCACCCTTGCCACGAATGGCTTGGTAGCAAATCGGGCAGTCAGTAGGAGGTTTTTCTTCATCGCCAAGGTCTTTAAAGGGATCAGCAGATGGGAAAGAAAATCATTGATATTGGTTTCTTCGTAATCCACTTCCATTTTATTGGCTTCGATCTTGGCCATACTCAAGATACTATTGATCGTATTCAAAAGCCGCTCCCCGCTCTCCATGATGATTTCAAGCTGTCCTACCAGAAGATGGTTGTCCTTGTTTTGGATGATGATGTTCTCGGTACTACCTAAAATACCGTTTAAGGGCGTCCTGATTTCATGGCTCATATTGGAAAGGAAGTTTGTCTTAATCCGATTTGCCTCCTCGGCCCGTTCTTTCGCCTCTTTCAGACCTTCCTCATAGACTTTCTTATCGGTAACGTCCCGAAAAACCATTAATACGACATCGTCATTTTTCTCGGGATTGACCTTGGTCACAAAAAGTTCTATATTTTTATACCCACTGTGAAAGGGCATATACGCCTCCATTGACCCACTTTCACTTTTGGACAGAAGACTTAAAATCAAATCCTTGTGCTCGAAATAATAATCTGGCTTCTTGAAAAATTCTTTAATATGTCTTCCTGTGAATTGGCGGTATTCCTCCATACCGGCCAATTTAATCATTGACGGATTCACGGCCAGAACATCCCCTTTTAAGTTAAGTAGCATAAAACCATCCTGCGAGCTTTCCCAAACATTCTTAAACTGATCTTCTGCTGTCTTAATCTCTTGGTTCTTTTCAGCGATGCTTTTTTGGAGAACCCCTTGCTCTTTAAATTGAGTGATCAGAACATTAAGCCCAAACCCCAACATCAACAAAAACAAGATCAATGCCCCGATAAACCATGATTGTAAGTAGGTAGGCTTGATAATGGAAAAGCGCTCAGAGCTGGCGATGCCAGAGGAAAACTGACCACCCAAACTGGCCTTTACCTTCAGCTGATAGTCCCCAGGGGGGAGGTTATTAAAATAAAGCTTGTTGGTCCGTGGATTCTGTACATGCTGCCAATCATCATGAAATCCTTCCAGCATATAACTCACTGTGAAATTAGCCGACTGCAGAAAACTGATAGCACTGAACTCAAACTCCACATTATTTAGTTCGTAAGGAATTTTATCATAGGAGATCTTCCTAGAATCATCCACTCCTAAAACCTTCAGCGATGTCACATCTACCTGCGGTTCGACAAAAATCTCATCATCTTCTTCCGGAATAAACACCGACAGGCCATTTTGGGTACCGATATGCACCCTTCCCTGTTCATCCATTGTAAAGGCTCCCCTGTTCACCTCATTTCCCACCAAGCCATTATGTTCATTAAAGTAACGAATGATCCCATTCCCAATAATCGCAACACCTTCATCCGTCCCGGCCCATATATTTCCTTTTCCATCTGCTATCACGGCGTACACAGGCCGGTCTACCTTTTGACCGTTAAGGGTATAAGGGACAATCCTATCGCCATCATAATATTTTAAGCCATCATACGTAGCCAACAAATACCCTTCTTTATACCTAATCCAATCATATCCCGAAAATGCTAACACCTCATCATTATTAAAGACCTTATCTTGAAGGTCTTTCCATCCTCCGGCCATAATAACCATCCTCCCCTCACTTGTAAACTCCACTTTTCTAACCTCATTAATGGACATCCCTAAAAGCTCATCAAAAAGATATTGGGTAATCTCATTTTTGAAATGGTCACTCCCTCTCTGATGTATGGAACTTAAATAAATATGTGTTTTTGACACAATTATGAGGCTATCTCCTTTTGGAATGGCATGCATTACAAAGGATCTATCTGGGGCTTGAACATAACTTAAACTCCGACTAGCAGGGTCATATCTACCCAATCCCTTCATCGCTGAAGACATCCAAACAACACCCTTTTGATCCACATGAAAAGTGGTGATTCGGTTTTTGGGCTCTCCTTCTTGTCCTGCAGATTTGGATTCAAATATTAATTCACCATTTTTCCAATGCTGTATACCATTATTAAACCCATATAGAATCTCCTCGGCACCTAAGGTCAGTACCGCTGAAACCTCATGCTCCATCAGGCCTTCCCATTTACTATAATTTTGGAATCTTAAAGTCGGTAGGTTGACCACACCACGCTCGGTACCGATCCAGATAATATTTTCACGATCAACAAAACTGGTTGTAATATAGAAGGATTTCAGAGCATCATATGTGGAGATTTCGATTATCTTTCCATTATCAAGATTATATTTATACAGCTGGGAATTAAAAAAATAATAGACACCTCCCTGTTTGGTTTGTAGTCCAAATTTCTGACTAAACTGGTAATTTATTCGAGAAAAACCTTGGTCTAACACATTCTCAATCTCAAATAAACTATTCCCCATAGCCAGATAGTCATCCCCCAGAAAATAAAACTTATCGTCAAATTGACTATATCTCACCATCCATACGGGGCCGGGCAAATCGGCATTGTGAAATACAAATGGAATAAACTTGCCTTTGGATAAACGCACTGTTCTCTTTCCAAAGAGAAAAAGAACACTATCGGCAGTACAGCAAAATACTGATTTTAGCCCCCCCCATTCCTCCTCATCGTAGCTATAGGCGGTCCAATTCCCCGACGCTTCCAAAGAACTGGCAAAGACTTCTGGTCCAGACAACACTAACAGCTTATTTTCCTTGCCCCCTGAAACATATAGTTTCATTTTACTACTTTCCAAAATCGACTTAACGGAATCCTCTATTGGATATTCATCCCAATCATTCTCTATCAACTTATATATCCTTGGCTTTCCTTTTTTTGCATACACCCACACTTGTCCATCATCATCTACCTCTACTCCCTCCGAGCCATTTAGATTATCACTCAACTCCTCTGGCAATCCATATGTGCTGATGCCATCTGAATAAAAGACACCTTTGGCAGTAGTAAACCAAATCCTTCCATCTTTATCTTGATCAATAGTAGAAACAATCTGAGAAGGCAAGTCCACCCCTTTGATTTGCTTGTTCATCTGAAAGGATTGGGCCATCAGTGTTCCTTTCAGCAAAAATAGAATGTACAGGATTATGATAATTCTAGGCATAGTTCGGTTCTAAGTTAGAAAAAGAATTGTTTTAGGTAAATTAAATTTGACATTGTTTCTTTTTTCTTTTTGTACTAGCCCTTAATCTTTTATTTTTGTATCCAAACTTTAAAAATCGCATCATGAGTGTTTTAGTAAATAAAGATTCTAAAGTAATCGTTCAGGGCTTCACAGGATCCGAAGGTTCATTCCACGCGCAACAGATGATCGAATACGGCACCAAGGTCGTAGGAGGTGTAACTCCCGGCAAAGGCGGTTCTACCCATCTTGGAAAACCTGTATTCAACTCCGTAGCGGAAGCTGTCAAAGCCACTGAAGCAGATACTTCCATTATTTTTGTACCACCTGCCTTTGCTGCTGACGCGATCATGGAAGCTGCTGATGCCGGCATTAAAGTGATCATCGCTATTACCGAAGGTATCCCTGTAAAAGACATGATGGTAGCCAAGCCTTATATTCAGGAAAGAGGAGCCACACTCATCGGCCCTAACTGCCCAGGCGTTATCACCCCAGGAGAAGCCAAGGTAGGGATCATGCCAGGTTTTGTCTTTAAAAAAGGTCGAGTAGGCATCGTATCCAAGTCTGGCACCTTGACTTATGAAGCCGCTGACCAAATTGCCAAAGCAGGATTGGGCGTTTCTACTGCAATTGGTATCGGGGGGGACCCGATCATCGGTACCTCTACCAAGGATGCAGTACAGCTCCTAATGGAAGACAGCGAAACCGATGCCATCGTAATGATCGGTGAAATCGGCGGTAACTATGAAGCTGAAGCTGCGAGATGGATAAACGCTGACGGCAACAAAAAACCTGTCGTGGGCTTTATTGCTGGACAAACAGCACCTCCCGGCCGAAGAATGGGCCACGCAGGCGCCATCATTGGTGGGGCGGACGATACTGCTGAAGCAAAAATGAGAATCATGAAAGAAAATGGCATTCACGTAGCCGAATCACCAGCCGAAATCGGAGAAGTGATGGCAAAAGCACTGAATGTAAACGCATAAATACCTTTTCAAAAAAAGGTCGGAAAGGCGTCTATCCAGATAGGCGCCTTTTTTTATTGCCCAAGTATAACGCTTCCAACAACACCGGCCGACACATATCCACTAATATTCGACATCCCTAAACCAACCGGTGATACTGATTCGCTCTTTATGGGTCTCTAAAACTTCGTGGGGAATTTCACCACTTAAAAAAACCACCAGTTGGCCTCCATAAGGATGGATGTCCATGCTTGTTTCTTCTCCGTTATCTCCCGGGATATACATCCGTAACGCCCCTCCATCATCTTCCGACCACTCATCATTTAAATATAAAATGGCCGTGACCACGCGGTACTTGACACTTTGAAACTGATCCAGGTGACGAAGGTAAAAAGAGCCGGGAGGATACATCGCAAAATGGGCCTCATATGATCTCAATCCTAAAAAGCACCGTTGGTTAATGGCCACGCGCAATGCTTCCATCATTTCCCAATACTTGGACTGCAAAGGCGTCAGCAACCGATGATCCATCCAGCTAACCTTATCGCTTCGGATTTCAGGCCTAATCGTAAAACCTTCTCCTTTGCCTATACCGGCATGCCTAAACTGTCCATGTGCGAGAATCTCCTGTTGCTCTTGCAATAATTCCAGCCTAAACTCATCAGAGATAAAATGCTCAATCACGCACCAGCCCTTATCATAAAGGGCCTTCGCTATCGCTCCATTTTCCATGCGAATAGTTTTTAGCCACAAATGTAGGTGAATTAATCTCAAGAAAACCATAATTTTGCATGGAAAACCGTTACTATTTTATCACCCAACAGGAAATCCCAAAGAAAACAAAGCATGCTACTTAAATCTGATGACATAAAGCGAATTGAAATTGATTTTGACTCGGGAATGATCCCTCCTCCGTTCAGTCATGTCTTCAAACTGAAAATCAGCTTTGAAAAAGGCTTTATCAATACGCAGTTTACCATCCATTACACGGACAGGGAAGAGCTGATGGAGGAGGAAATCTTTGCAGAAGGATTCACCTTGGATGATGATTATAATTTTATTGGAGAAGTACCTACTGCTTGGGAACAACCTTTCAAGTCACTCTATGCCCAGACCAAGTGGTCAAACAAGCGCGAACTGGATGAAAATGGCGGAGTCAAGGTCTTTGCCAAAGACATCCATGGAAAGATTTCCAGAAGCATTCCTACCAACCAAGAAGAGTGGCACATGCTGGCCCAGGAATTTATCCAAGCCATCTATGAGGTCAACAAAAAAGAAGCTCCACTGACTGTCCGATACAAGTCCATCACCAAAGAAACAGTGGATGAATATACACTAACTGTAAAGTTTTCGGTACGAAAGGTAATATTAGAAAGAAACGGTCAAATTAAGGAATGGAACTGGGATGACAGCCGACAACTGCTTTCTTACATTTACCTACCAGACTATGACTACGAAGTAGCCAGCGATAGCACTCCCAAAAAACGTGGACAATATATTGATTGTGGAGACGGTTTTTGGCACAAATTTGGCAAAGGGGTTAATAACCTCGACGAATCGTTTGATGCAATTTCAAAAATTCATGAGGGATTTGAAAAATTAAATCAACTATAAAAACTTTTACAATGAAAACTTTAAAATCAGTACTGGCAATCGTATTGAGTGCAACGGTATTGTTTGGTTGCGCAAATTGGAGTAATACTGGAAAAGGTGCCGCCATTGGCGCTGGTGCCGGTGGAGCATTGGGAGGACTTATTGGAAACAATAAAGGCAACACCGCCGCTGGTGCAGTCATAGGAGCAGCCGTAGGGGGTGCTGCGGGCGCAGCCATTGGCAAGTACATGGACAAACAAGCCAAAGAAATGGAGGAAATCGAAAATGCTGAAGTAGAGCGCGTAGGAGAAGGTATCCAAGTCACTTTCGATTCCGGTATTCTTTTTGGGTTTGATTCCTATGAACTCACTCCCCAAGCCCAAGAAAATGTCATGGAAATGGCCAGGATCCTTAACGAATATCCTGACACTAACATCATGATCGACGGCCACACGGACAGCAAAGGCAGCGAAGAGTACAACCAAAAGCTTTCCGAAAGACGGGCCAGTTCCGTTGCCAACTACCTTAAAATGCAGGGTATTGACAGTTCCCGGCTGACAACCGTGGGACACGGCGAAACCGCTCCTGTGGCATCCAATGACACTGACGCAGGAAGAGCCGAAAACAGGCGTGTCGAAGTAGCCATTACAGCCAATGAAGAATTGGTGGAAAAAGCAGAAAATGGAGAACTTGATAACATGTAAGTTCTTTCACATTTCTTAAGACTAAAAAAAACCATCCGCTGTATCGGATGGTTTTTTTAATTAAATCAACGTCCCACTCTGGACTGCATCTCTGGTATCAAACCTTCATATTTTCTCAAAATACGATCCCATTCCCGAAACGCTTCATCTGTCTTAACCGAAACCCCAGGAGCATTTACATATTCACTGACCAGCTTCACCTTATATTCCAGCGGACTGGTATTGCCAAGCTTCACAATACACCTAGACCTCACCACGGAACCATTAAAGTTCTGTGCCACCCAAGCAGTTCTCAGGTACCCTGTCTCACGATCAGTCGTTTCGATCACATCAAAATAAGAGGTTACTATTCGAGACACCAATTGCCAAGCTTCCAACTCATCTTTTGACGGCTTGAGGCTGATGTCCACATTAGCGATATCTGAGCTGGAAGAAGCGGTATAGGCCTCATCTACCGCCAATTTGATATATTCCCGCTTATTGGGCTTGGGCTGGTTCTTCTGGTCACACAAGGTACGTTCCTCCACGACAAACCCAACTTTCTCAACCCGCACATTGATGCACGTACGTTTCTCTATTTTCAATTCCACACTTCCAGTACCGGCCAGCTGTCCGTCCACATAAATATTGGCGTCTGGTTCGCTAGCAGATATCTTGACTTTTTTATCAAAAGCCAAGGCCACGGAAGCGGTCAATACAAACAATGTCAGTAAAGTAGATAGTTTCTTCATAATTAAATTTGATTGATTTTGATTGTAAAATACATTCTTCGGTATCCTCACCGACTTTCAAATAGTAATATTAAAACAAGTTGCAGTATTAAACAATACTCTAAAAACAGTATATTTTAATATTTAAATAAAAAAATATATTTTATAAATATAATTCCATTATTAACTATTTACTGCTTAAAAAATCATTTACAGCCAAAAATAAGTAAATTATTTACATTTTCAGACTGCTTGCAGCTATTTACCCTTATCAAAACAAAAAAAACCGTGATTCACATGGGAGTATATTTAACACTCCTACGTAAATCACGGTTATAGGCTTCCTGTCGTACTGATCAGGAGATTTTTGCTTTATTTGGCGTAATTGACCGCGCGCATTTCTCTGATCACGGTCACCTTGATCTGTCCAGGATACTGCATCTCCTTTTCGATCTTCTGGGAGATATCAAAAGACAGTTTTCCTGCAGTAGTATCATCCACATGCTCAGCATCCACTAAGACCCTCAATTCACGCCCAGCCTGCATGGCAAAGCACTTGTTGACGCCATCAAAGCTCAGCGCCAAGTCCTCTAGGTCCTTCAATCGCTTGATATAGCTGTCCATGATTTCCCTTCTCGCTCCAGGTCGGGAGCCGGAAATCGCATCAGAGGCTTGGACGATCGGTGAGATCATGGAAGTCATTTCTATCTCATCGTGGTGGGCACCGATGGCATTGCATACTTCTGGATGCTCCTTATACTTTTTGGCCAGCTCCATACCCAAAATGGCATGGGGAAGTTCCGCTTCTTCTGGATAGACTTTTCCGATATCATGCAGCAGTCCAGCCCTCTTGGCCAGCTTGGCATTTAGGCCCATTTCCGCCGCCATGGTGGCACATAGTTTTGCCACTTCTCTGGAGTGTTGCAGGAGGTTTTGTCCATAGGAAGACCTGAAACGCATCCTGCCCACCATCCTGATCAATTCTGGATGAAGGCCGTGCACACCAAGATCGATGCAGGTTCTTTCGCCGATCTCCACGATTTCTTCTTCGATATTTTTCTCCGTCTTGGCAACCACTTCCTCGATTCGGGCAGGGTGAATCCGCCCATCCTGAACCAGCCTGTGCAAGGACAATCGTGCGATCTCTCTTCGCACCGGATCAAAGCCTGAAATGATAATGGCCTCTGGCGTATCGTCCACTACGATCTCTACGCCAGTGGCTGATTCCAAGGCCCGGATGTTACGTCCTTCTCTACCGATGATTTTACCTTTGATGTCATCACTTTCGATGTTAAAGATAGAAACACAGTTTTCGATGGCGTGCTCCGTTGCCGTACGCTGGATCGTGTCCAAAACGATCTTTTTCGCCTGCTTGGTAGCGGAGAGTTTGGCTTGGTCAAGAATATCCTTGATCTGTGAGGATGCCTTGGTATGCGCTTCGTCCTTGAGCATGACCACCAGCTGATCACGTGCTTCTTCCTTCGTCAGCAACGCCACTTTTTCCAGGTCAGCAATCCGTTGGTTAGTCACCCGATCCAACTCATCCTTCTTGACCTGAACGGCATGAAGTTGCGCACTTAGGTTTTCCTTCTTGCTGTCAAGTTCGGCTTCCTTTCGTTTGATCTGCTCCATCTCTTTGGAGAGAATCTGCTCGCGCTGCTTGAGTTTACCTTCATTGGTAATCAGGATGTTTTTCTTCTTGTTCACCTCCTCTTCAAAATCCGCCTTCAGCTTCAGGTATTTCTCCTTTGCTTCCAGCATCCGATCTTTTTTGAGGGATTCGGCAGTCAGTTCAGCTTCCCTGACGATGCTCTTCGCTTTTTCTTGCGCTTCTTGTTCCAGTTTCTGGTTGTTTTTCTTCAGAAAAAAACCAACTACTATTGCCCCTAATGCCAGGCCGACAATGCCTGCAATTATTGTGTATATTACCATAGGTATTTTAGGTTAATAAAAGACCTACCGGTAGTTAAAAAACCTCGTCTGGAGCACGAAGAATAAAATAATTACAATACGGATTTCAATTGGTCATTGATTTTTGATAGTGTAGCCGTGATTTGTTCACTGTCTTCTGTATTCACCTCATTGACCTCCATGGCTTCTACCATGCAGTCAAAGGCCACCATCGCCAACAGGTCCTGCCTGTCATCTAAACCAAATTCTTCTCTATATCTCTTTAATTTATCATTAATCAATTTACCCGCACGCCTGATTTTCGCCTCATCCTCTGCCTTCACTTTCATAGGGTATTCCCTATCGCCTATTTTGATTCTTATCGAAAGCGTATCCATAACTATTCAGACAGGTGGGTAATGATCTTATCGATCTCTTTTATATAATTATCTATTCTATTCCGTAATTCAGCAGACGCTATGTTCTCTACCGGTATGTTGTTTACAATTTTACTAATTTTAATTTGATTTTTAAAATGGTCCAATGAAGCCTCCTTTTCCTGCAGTTCCTGCTGCAAGAGCCCTACTTGCTCCTCCAGGGCCTGCTTGTCCAACTCCAGTTGTTCAAGCTTTCTGGTCACCTTGTTGGTCAGTTGCTGCAGATGTTGGAGTTCTTCGTGAATCATCTTATCATTTTCTAATCAACGCCCCGATTTCTTTTTCGAATGATTTCATCAACCTGTTCATGGACTGATCGATGATCTTTTCCGTAAGTGTCTTGGTATTATCCTGAAGGTAAAAACTCAGTGCATAGGCTTTTTTACCTGCATCGATTTTATCTCCTTGGTAAACATCAAACACTCCAATATGCTTCAAAAGCTTGCCACCTGCTTTTTCGGCTACTTTTCGGACTGCATCGAAGGTTACCGATTCGTCGATCACCAATGACAAATCCCTGCGCACTTCGGGGAATTTGGAAATTTCCTCATATTGCTTCAGTCCGCTGGCTTTCTTCAACAGGTAATCCCAGCGAAGCGTTGCAAAAAGCACTTCTTGCTTAACTTCTGCCAAGTTGGTGATTTTCGATGACAATAGCCCTACTTTACCTATTTCCTTTTCGCCCATTTTAAGCTTAAGCGCATAATCATAGGGGGCTTCATGGATGATCTCCACCTCCGGCATACGCACGTTGAGCTTATCCAATAAACGCTCCACTACCGTATAGAGATCCGGAAAGCTCACTTTTTTAGAAGGCTCCAGCCAGCTCTCTGCCGCCTTGTTACCGGTCAAGAAAATGGAAAGGTGCTTCTCTTCCCGGTATCCTTCTGGCTCCTTGAAATACGCTGTGCCAAACTCGAAGAACTTAAGGTCAGTTTGACGTCTGTTGATGTTATGGGCCAATACTTCCAGTCCCGTAAACAGCAAACTTTGCCTCATCACCCCAAGGTCTTCACTGAGCTTGTTGTAGATCTCCACATTCTCTTCTTCCTTAAGAAAACCTGATTTGCTGGCATAACTTGGCTTGGTCAGGGAGTTGGTCATGATCTCATAATACCCCATGCCCGTAAGCAATTCCGAAACCCTATATTGCAATTTGTTGGTATCCGTGGCCGGATGCTCGGCCAAATATCCCGACTGATAGGTGTCCGACAGCGCGACATTTTCAAAACCATAGATCCGAAGAATCTCTTCGATAATATCCGCCTCGCGTGTCACATCCACGCGGTAAGGCTTGACAATCGCCGTAAACCCTTCTTCATTGGGTTCGCTCACCTTGATCTCCAGGCTCTCCAAGATGTCGTGAACGGTTTCTTTGGGGATATGCTTCCCGATCAAGCGATCGACATGAGCATACTTTACGTTCACCTCCATATCGGCAATAGGATTGGGATAACAATCCACCACCTCAGAAGTAATCTCCCCTCCTGCAATCTCCTTGATGAGCAAAGCGGCTTTCTTCAGTGCAAGAACAGGCATATTAGGGTCAGTTCCTCTTTCGAAACGGAAAGAGGCATCGGTCTTTAACCCATGCACCAGACTCCCTCTCCTGATGACATCGGGAGAAAAATAGGCACTTTCCAAGAAAATGGAAGTAGTCCCGTCATTTACGCCAGAATCCTGCCCTCCAAAAACACCGGCAATACACAATCCTCCTTTTTCATCGCAAATCATCAATTCTTCTCCAGTCAGTTTTCGCTCCTTCTCATCCAAGGTGGTAAAAGAAGTTCCTTTGGGTAGTTTTTTGACGATTATCGTATCATTGGCGACCTTGTCCAAATCAAAGGCATGCAGCGGCTGGCCAAGATCATGTAAAATGAAATTGGTAATATCCACCACATTGTTGATGGGCTCCAAGCCCAATGCCTTCAGGTAACTTTGAAGCCATTCGGGTGAAGGGGCTACCTTGATATTGGAAATGGTCAATCCTGCATACCGTGGGCAATCCTTGGCATCCTCGACCTGTACGTTCACAGGTCTCGAACCGTTATCCACCTTAAACTCACTTACGTCAGGCAATGTCAGTTCCCGACGAAGCAAGGCCTTCAAGTCTCGGGCCACTCCCAAATGGGAGGCAGCATCAGCTCGGTTTGGCGTCAGGCCAATCTCCACCACATCGGTTGTGGTTACGCGAAAGTAATCCCCGGCAGGAGTCCCGTTTGGCAAGTCCGTATCCAGCACCATGATGCCGTCATGACTTTGACCGAGGCCCAGTTCATCCTCGGCACAGATCATCCCTTGGGAAACTTCTCCACGGATTTTTGCCTTTTTGATGGCAAAGGTCTCTCCTTCGGGAGTCCCCAGCTCAGCCCCCACAGTGGCAACCACCACTTTTTGGCCTTGCGTGACATTCGGCGCCCCACAGACGATCGGAACCACTTCACCTCCCACATCCACAGTGGTCTTTTTCAGTCGATCCGCATTGGGGTGGGCTTCACAGGTAAGCACCTCTCCGATCACCACGCCCCGCAACCCACCGGCGATGGATTCAAAATGCTCTACTCCCTCCACTTCCAATCCGGACTGAGTCAGAAGTTCGGCAATCTTCTCCGTGCTTTCTTCAAATGGTATATAGTCTTTTAATCTATTGACAGAAATTTTCATGTATTCGGAATGATTTCTCTAAATTAAAGAGCAAATTTAAGATAATTGCCAATGGCTGAAAGCTTATTTCAAGTAATTTTTCTCCCCTGCTTTGATTGGAACATCTAAAATATTCTCTCGCGGTGGAATCGGACAAGCAAAATCCGGGTTATAAGCACAATAGGGATTGTAAGCCAAGTTGAAATCAATCGTAACACTGTTTATCCCGTCCTGTCGAAGATTCAGGTACCTTCCCCCTCCATAGGTAAGTTCACCGCTGGTCTGATCAGCAAAGGGCAGAAAAAAATTCTTTTTATCAGGTTCATCCGCCGCTTGTAAAAGCAGCAGCCGGCATGACTTTCCGCCCAGCTCAAAATCCACATAGCTGTGCTTCAGGTACGTCTCCATCGACCCGTCAGTCATGGGAATTTCCAAGAACTGTTTTTGCTGGAGGGGCACCATCCGCGCGCGGACTTTGTATTTCTCGTCCACAGGAAAACAAATTAAGGAATCAAAGGCCAATTTTTGCGCATCCGTCAGGGGAGATTCTTCGTTATACCTTAAAAATTTATACTGTCGCTCTCGCTCGTCCAGAATTTCCTGGCGGTAATCTCCACTGTCTTGACCGCCAAAAAACATATAACCTACTGAAATCAAAACGACTAACCCCACTACGCCCCATAATATCTGCTGTTGTTTCATTTAATTTTAGATCATTGATTCATCTGCGAAGCTAAAATAACCAACATCTGTGAAAATTAAATGATCTATGATCGGCAACTCCAATTTCTTTCCCAATTCGACCAAAGTCTTGGTCAATCTCTCATCCGGCCCTGAAGGTTTGCAGGTACCAGAAGGATGATTATGGGCTTTATGTAAAGCTTTACATAAAGCCCATTATGTGAAGTATATGATTATGTAAAGCGCTGGGTGTAAACATTTGATTTTTTGATAGTTAACAAGAGTTTACTTTACATAAAAATACGCTGTCTTCCTTTTGTTAAAGAGCCTGGTCATTTTATTTAGGGGTAGTATTCACCAAAAAAAATGATCATGAACAAGCATTTCACAGAGTTCAATGAACTCACCAACAGTGCAGGTAATTACCTTGAACAGAAGCTCTGTTATTCATTAAAGACATCCTATGAATATGCGAAGGTCTGGAAACGGCTCAGAGAATTTATGTTTTCCAATGGTTTTAGTCATTATGATAAGTCAGTAGAAGAGCAGTTTTTACGGTTTAATTTTAAAAACAAAAGTTGGAAGGATCTGACTGTCAGTCAAAGAGTCACTTATAATGGGCTGAAGATGCTTACCGAGTATCATCAGACAGGCAAGATCAACATTCCTTCACTGCCAAGTAAATATCCACTGGACTTTAGGGGCCCCATTGGTAAAGTTATTCTGGATTTTTTGAGGCGCAGACAGCAAAGGGGGATGTCCAGAAGCAGTCTCCACAATTATCAAAGACATTTATATGAATTTATGGAGTACTGTGAAAAGCGAGGTATTGGCAGCGTTGGGTATATTGATCTGCCCTTACTGCTTCATTTCATAAACCAGTACAACTGTGATAAGAAAACCGTAATGATTGTCTTGATTTCGACCTTACGGATTTTCCTGCGGTATCTGTTTAAGGAAAACCTTACGGCTATTGACTATTCTTCTAAGGTCCCAAGATGTAAAAAAGTTACCCAGCCCAAGATACCTTCCCTCTATTCAAAGGAAGAAGTAGAAAAACTGATTGCATCAGTAGACAGATCAAGCCCTACCGGGAAAAGGAACTATGCTATTATCATGCTTGCCGCCAGGCTCGGGCTCAGGGCTTCGGATATCTCCAGATTAAAATTTAAAAATTTACATTGGAACACCAGTACGATTGAGATTGACCAGGTAAAAACAGGGAACCCATTACAGCTCCCCTTGTTGCCAGACGTTGGCAATGCCATCATCGATTATTTACAATACGGACGTCCTGTTTCAGAAGAACCCCATGTGTTTTTAACAGGAAGGCCGCCATACGGTTGTTTTACTACTAGCAACGTGGTTACCCATGTTGTTCAGAGAGCGATAATAAAAGCCGGTATTGACACCAAAAACAGAAGGTTTGGTCCCCATTCATTACGGCATAGCTTGGGATTCAGAATGTTGGAAAAAAGCACTATGCTCCCCGTTATATCGGAGGTTTTTGGTCACAAAAGTTCAGAGTCCACAAGGTTTTACCTCCGGATCGATCTAACCTCCATGAAGCAATGTATGCTGGACGTCCCGCCTGTACCAACAGAGTTTTATCAGCAGAGAGGAGGTGCGTTTTATGGATAAATGTTATCACAGTGTATATGGCCTGCACATAAAGCAGTTCATACAGACCAAGAGAAAACTGGGGTTCAAGTATGTGACAGAGACTTTTGCGCTATCCAAAATCGATGATCTTGCAACACAAACGAGGCAGACATCACAAGGCATCACAAAGGCATTCGCCGACATGTGGGCTGAAAAGCGACCCAACGAATCCAGAGGATATCATTATCATAGAATGCTGATGTTGGTACAACTATCCTCCTATATAAATGATATAGGGATTGAATCATATATTCCAAAACTTCCCCGCTTTCCCGAGAATACGTTTATACCATATGTATATTCACGGGACGAGATTGCCATGCTATTTAAGGCATGTGATGAATTAAGGATGCAAATTGCCCACAGGGAATCCTGCTTGTTTTGCATGCCCGTCCTATTGAGACTACTTTATGCAACAGGAATACGCATAGGTGAAGCGCTTGATTTAAAAGATGAGGATGTCAATCTGGAAGACGGGTATATCCGTATTCAGGATTCTAAGAATAAAAAGCAGAGAGCCATTCCTATATCAGCTTCTTTGAACTTGGTATGTAAAGAATATCTTTCTTACAGGGCATGGCTTCCTTATAAGAACTCAACAACCGGATTTTTCTTCGTAAATGTCAGTGGTAATAAGTGTGGCCAGGGTTTTCGGAAATGGTTCAGAAAATGTTTAGAACATGCCAATATCCCATATTTGGGAGAAAAACATGGGCCGCGTATACATGATCTACGGCATACTTTTGCTGTCAACTCTCTTGCCGGTATGGCAGAAGCAGGAATCGATCTGTATGCCTCGCTACCGATATTGTCCAACTATCTTGGGCACCAGTCAATAGGAGCAACTGACCATTATGTGCGGTTGACAGCTTCAATGTTCCCGGACCTGATCAGGGATATGGATAAAACGTGTATTGATGTCTTTCCAAAATTCAGAAACTATGGGGCCGACTGACTTTGCAAAGCATATCTCAGACTTTATCTCAAAATACCTTCCCAATGAAAATGGGGCTAGTCTCAATACCATAACTGCCTATAGAGATACATTCGTATTACTGCTGTCCTTCATTGAAAAGCATAGGAAGGTGAAACTGGAAAAGCTGACATTGGATTACATCACAAAAGAAACAATCGTCGCATTTTTGGATTGGATACAGAGCGAAAGGAAGTGCAGTAACTCAACCCGCAATTTACGGTTGGCTGCTATTCATTCCTTTTACAGGTACTTGCAATATCAACACTTGGACAACCTTTACGAATGTCAACGTATCTTATCCATTAGATCCAAGAAAACAGCCAAAGACAGCATCAAATACCTAAGCGTTGAGGGTATCAGGCTTCTGTTACAGCAACCCGATACAACAACCAGGAAAGGCAGGCGTAACCTTGCTTTATTGGCATTAATGTATGACACAGGAGCAAGGGTCCAGGAGATCATTGATCTGACACCATCCATGTTACGGCTCGACAAACCTGCCACCATCAAAATCATTGGAAAAGGCAATAAAGCAAGGTTAGTTCCAATGCTTGATGCACAAACAGTACACCTTAAAAACTATCTGAAAGAGTACGAGTTGGATAGTCCTTCGGCGAAACTGTACCCTCTTTTTTCAAACAGTAAAAAAGAAAAACTGACACGCGCAGGAATCAATTACATTATCCAGAAGTATGTAGGAATGGCAAGGAAAGAAAATAAGCTGATGATACCTTTAAAAATCACTTGTCATTCCTTCAGACATACAAAGGCGATGCACCTCCTTCAGGCGGGTGTTAACCTGGTCTATATCCGTGATATACTGGGACACGTCTCTGTGCAGACCACAGAAATTTATGCCAGAGCTGACTCCAAACAGAAACGCATTGCCCTGGAAAAAGCATATGAAGACGTAAATCCAGGTGAAAAGGCTGTATGGCTTAATAATGAGAATCTTATCTCTTGGCTCAAAAGATTCTGATATTTTTATGTAAAGTGATTCTTGATTAATCCTCATAGTATCAGGTTTTTACAGGGATTACTTTACATAATCATATACTTCACATAATGCACCAAGATCATCGAAGATGCCCCATGTTCCAGCCCAGCCTTAAACACTAGCTTGGGGTCCACGACCGTCCCGCTAGTCCCGCCTTTGCTGATCATTGCTTTTCGGATCACGAAATTGGCACGCGTCAGGAGCAGTGCGTAAAAATATTCTACCGGTTCATCCATTAGCTCTGGCCTCATCAGCTCATATACCTCTTCGGAACAGGTGATTTTCGATCTTTTGGGTACTTCTTGCAGTTTTCTCCGCCGGCCCAGCTCTAAGGCACTGACGATGGTGATGGCCTTAGCTTCACCAATCCCCTTGAATTTCATCAGGTCTTTAACCGACAGTCGTGCCAAAGCAGCCAAGTTATGGTCCACACTTCCCAATATATGCCTTGACAGGTCCACCGCACTCATGGAAGCGGTACCTGACCCGATCAAAATCGCAATCAGTTCAGCATCCGTAAGGACGGCCTTTCCCTTTAGCTGAAGCTTCTCCCTAGGACGGTCCTCTTCGGCAAGTGAAGAAATCTTAATTGATTGATAAATCTCCATGTTAAAAAAGTTTTGGTGACACCTAAATCCTGTTCAATACCCTTTTAATTTATCGAAAAAAATTTGCGATGAACAACGCTCACCCCATAATCCAACCCCACTTACCAATAAATGGTTAAAACATCCCTAACTTGGTTTTTTTGATCTGTTTACCGCATGAAAGCTGTGATTGGTTTATGCCGCTCGCACTTCTTCGAAACACAGCCATACCCCTCAAGCCTTCCCAAATTCAGGGTCAGGCGATATTTATTTATAAGAGGGGTGAATTTCTTTAGTTATCAGTACAATGAAACGCTACCAAGGCTCTAAGACACAAAGCAATTATAAATTGGCACGGCACCCAGTTGATGTATTTGGGACTTTGGGGCATTGTTATTCATGCGTGGTTTTACCATTAAACAAACTGCCTGTCCCCAGACTTTTACGCTTGCCTCCGAACTATAATTTACCTCAAGCCTTATAATCTTGAGGCACAACAAAAAAAGCCTTGTCGCTGGGCGACAAGGCTTTACAAAAGTCTTTATCTATCCACACTATTATCCTAGTGCATTCACAAACTTCGCAAGACTAGACTTCTTGTTAGCTGCGTTGTTTTTATGGATAATGTTCTTCTTAGCAAGCTTATCGATCATGGAAGAAACTTTCTTGAACAACTCCTGAGCTTCCACCTTATCAGTAGTGTGTCTCAATTTTTTAATGAAAGTCCTCGTAGTCTTAGCTTGATATTTGTTTCTCAAACGCTTGGCTTCGTTTGCACGAATTCTCTTAAGAGCTGATTTGTGATTTGCCATATCTTATTTTTGCTTAAATTTCTTTGATTTCGCCACTGTCCATTAATAGGAGTGCAAAGTTAACTGTTTTATTTATAATCACAAAAGGATTATTCAACTAAGCACCAGAAAGTTTTCAAACTCATCTTAATTCACCTCCTGAAACTCCTTAATTAACCGCAAATGTAATCATTTTCACTTTTCTATTCTCGATAAATTCATTAAATTTCTTTATGAAACGAATAATACTTTTTTGCTCCTTACTACTATTTGCTTTCCAATGTTTTGGATTTTGGGGTTTTTACGCACACAAAAGGATCAATCGACTTGCCGTATTCTCCCTTCCACTGGAAATGATCGGTTTCTACAAAGAGAACATTGCATACCTCACCGAAAATGCGGTCAACCCTGACCGGAGAAGGTATGCCGTAAAGGGCGAGGCTGAAAAACACTACATTGATGCAGACGTCTATGGAGACAGCGCTGTTTACACCTTACCCAGGTACTGGAGCGACGCGGTAAACAAATACGGCGAAGACAGTTTGAGAAAATATGGCATTGCCCCGTGGAATGTGCAGTTCGTAAAAACCCAGCTCACCAAAGCCTTCAAGGACAAAAATGCAAAGGCGATCCTTCGGCTTTCCGCTGATCTTGGTCATTACATTGGCGATATCAATGTCCCCCTCCACACCACCGAAAACTACAATGGACAGCTAACGGGCCAAGAAGGCATTCATGGCTTCTGGGAAAGCAGGATCCCAGAGCTGCTGTCGACGGACTTTGACCTGTTTATCGGCAAGGCTGCATACATTCCTAACACCCAAATGGCCGCCTGGGAAGCTGTCATCCAAGCCCATGAAGCCATGGACAGTGTCTTGCACTTCGAAAAGCAACTGAGCAAAAAATTCAGTGACGATAAAAAATACAGCTTTGAAGAGCGCGGAACCATTAACACCAAAGTGTATTCCAAACCTTTTACCATCGCCTATAACCAGCTGCTCGATGGCCAAGTCGAGCGGCAGATGAAACGATCCATCAAAATGATTGCCGACTTTTGGTATACTGCCTGGGTGGATGCGGGCCAGCCCGATCTTTCCCCTCTCCTAAACCAACAGCTTGAAGCCGACGCATGGGAAAGCTTCTCCACGGAGAAAAAAATAGAGGCCAGGGATCATGACTTTTAGCGCCGCAATCACAAAAAAAGGTGTAAGCATGGCCATTCACCCTTGCTTACACCTTTCTGTATTTGGGATTATTTCAGTGCGCCTTTTCAGGCAGACTTCAGATAGAAACGGATACTATTGGCAATCCGGGTAAAGGTATCCCTGAATTTGTCCTCATCTTCCTCTAGCAAGGTTACCCTAAAGCCCCGGAGATTGGAGCAAAAAGAACTCACCGGAACCACACAGATCCCTTCTGAAGCCAAAAGATTGTACACAAAACGCTTGTCATGCGGCATTTCATCTTCGTTGAGCCACTGTGCCAGATAGCCTTTTACCCGCACATCCTCCACCGGAAGATACTGCCGCTCATTGAGCATGGACTCGTCAAAGACGATGGTGTTGTAAAATGCCCCCTTGGTCTTGTTGAACTTTATCCCCGGGACATCTGAAAGCACCTCTTCCATAATCTGACTACGTTTTCCTATCCGCTCATTGGCATTTTTTCGATAAGGAACATATTCGGGATGGCTCATGATCTTTGGAATGGCCAGCTGGGGAAGCATGGTAGAACAAACCTCAATCATTTTGGCATTTTCCAAGGTGGTACAGAGCTTGTTAAATTCCTCCGATGCATTTTTATTGTAAAACTCCATCCAGCCACATCGTGAACCGGGCCAAGGAAACTCTTTTGATATCCCCTTCAAGGAGATCCCTGGCAAATCCCCGATCACCTCAGAAAGGGTAATCGCCTCATGGCCGTTGTATGTAATGTTTTGATAAATCTCATCGGCGATCAGCAGCAAGTTAAACTCTCTCGCGATGGCCACAAACCGCTCCAGCACTTCGCGGGGATAGACCATTCCCGTCGGATTATCGGGATTGATGATCAGCAACCCTACGATATTGGGATTATATTTCACCTTATTGTACAGGTCATCCATATCGGGGTACCAGCTGTTGTCCGGATCCAACCGATAGGTAATCGGAAAAGTATTGGCATGGGCCGCCTCGGCAGAGCTATGGGTAGAATAAGCCGGAGAAGGACCAATAATCCTGGCCGTGGGAATCAGAAACTGATACAGCTTGGCAATGGCATCTCCCAACCCGTTAAAGAACAAAATATCCTCTTCGGAAATCTGCACTCCCTCACGCTTGTTGTTTAGTCCGGCCAGGTACTGGCGGGTCTTGAGCATTCCCTTGGAATCAGAATAACCGTAGGTCTTGTCATCACTGACCAGCTCCTTGACGATATCCTTCATCCATACCGGAATGGTATTGCTCTTTTGGATGGGATCACCAATATTTTCCCAAGTGATCTCAAAGCCCAAACTTTCTATAATCTTTGCTTTTTTTACGATGCCCCTGATTTCGTAGTTCAGTTCATCGGCCCCTGGGGCCAGCAAAATCTGTCTGATCATAACGCTCCCAATCAATAATGCATTTTAAAATTTCCGCCAAAGGTAGGGAAAATAAATTCCCCAACCTTCTTCTGGCGGCCATAAAATTTGGCACATTTGCCCATTCACAAACTTTCTGTTAGTCTGATCACTTAAGTTTTTTGTATTTAATCCTTTTGGGATCCACGTCTCCGAGTCGCTTTCTTTTATTCTCCTCGTAATCGGTGAAGTTCCCTTCAAACCAATACACTTGGGAATCCCCTTCGAACGCCAATATGTGGGTACAGATCCTATCCAAGAACCACCTGTCGTGGGAAATCACCACTGCACAGCCCCCAAAGTTCTCCAAGGCTTCCTCCAGTGACCTCAACGTATTGACGTCCAAATCATTGGTAGGCTCATCTAACAAGAGCAGGTTCCCGTTTTCCTTCAGCGTCAGTGCCAGATGCACCCGGTTTCGCTCTCCACCGGAAAGCACGCCTACTTTTTTCTCTTGATCGGATCCTGAGAAATTAAACTTGCTCACATAAGCCCTAGCATTCATTTCCTTGGCTCCCAGCTTGATGTTTTCATTGCCTTCAGAAATCGTCTGGTAAACGGTCTTGTCCGCATCCAATCGATCGTGCTCCTGGTCCACGTATGCGAGCTGAACGGTTTCACCGACTTCAAAACTTCCAGCATCCGGCTTTTCATTACCGGTGATGAGCTTAAACAAGGTAGACTTACCCGCTCCGTTTGGTCCAATGATGCCGACAATCCCGCCTTGGGGAAGGGCAAAAGTCAAATCCTCGAAAAGCAACTTATCACCATAGGACTTCGAAACACCATTTACTTCGATCACCTTCGAGCCTAATCGTGGCCCCGGTGGAATGTAAAGTTCCAGCTTGGATTCCCGCTCCTTGGCATCTTCACCCACTAATTTTTCATAGGCATTTAAACGGGCCTTCCCTTTTGCTTGCTTGGCTTTGGGGGTCATTTTGATCCATTCCAGTTCACGCTCCAAGGTCTTCTGTCTCTTGGACTCAGACTTCTCCTCTTGTGCAAGCCGCTTTTGCTTCTGGTCCAGCCAGCTGCTGTAGTTACCTTTCCAAGGGATCCCTTCTCCCCTGTCCAGCTCTAAAATCCAACCGGCCACATTGTCCAAGAAATAACGGTCGTGGGTCACGGCGATCACCGTGCCTTTATACTGTTTTAAGTGTTGCTCAAGCCAATGGACCGATTCGGCATCCAAGTGGTTGGTGGGCTCATCCAGCAGCAAAACATCCGGTTCCTGCAACAGCAGTCGACAGAGCGCCACTCTTCGCTTTTCCCCACCGGAGAGATTTTCCACGACGGCATCACTCGGCGGGAGACGCAAGGCATCCATGGCCTTGTCCAGCACCACATCAAGCTCCCAAGCATTGGCCGCATCCAATTTTTCCTGCACCTCGCCCTGCTTTTCGATCAGCTTGTTCATGGCATCTGGATCCTCCATTACCGCAGGATCCATAAATTTCTCGTTGATCTCTTCAAATTCTTTAAGCAAGCCCACAGTCTCTGCTACCGCTTCCTCTACGACCTCTTTGACGGTTTTCTCGGGATCCAGCTCGGGCTCTTGCTCCAACATCCCCACGGAATATCCTGAAGACCAAGCCACTTCCCCTTGGTATTCAGTATCCATTCCTGCTATAATCTTAAGCAAAGAACTCTTTCCAGAGCCGTTCAGGCCTAATACTCCAATTTTAGCCCCATAAAAAAAAGAAAGGTAAATATCCTTCAACACCTTCTTTTGGGGAGGGTAGATTTTTGACACCCCGGCCATTGAAAATATAATTTTCTCGTCACTCATATTTATTTATTTTACCTTATGGTTATATTTATGATGGAACAAATATGGCAAATAATCGCCTTCTTTAGGATAAATGCATCTTAATTAATTAATTTGCACCAAACAAGCATTAGCCAACTTACCACCAACCTATTAAATCGAGATGGAGCATCCATACGGATACATTAAAGACGACAAAGTTTATTTAAAAGGTTTTTTAAATCAGGAGGACAGAGTGATCGGAGAGGTCAAGGAAAACGAAGCCTCCACCATCAAGTACTTTGAAGATCGGTTTGAACTAGCGAAGAAAAAAGTAGCTGACCTTAAAAAAGACATCGAAGAAAATCAAAACAAGGGTTCATTTCTGATGAAGCTCATCCATTTGAGAGAATCTTTGATGCAATACGATGCCTTGGGGGATTTTGTCCCCTTGATAAATGAACTCAACGAACAGGAAGAATTTCTGGATGAGATCATTCAGGCCAATCGCGAGCGTAATTTGGAAATCAAGCGAGGCCTTATCGAAGAGGCACGTGCGATCATGAACGACACTGATTGGAAGGAGACTTCAGAAAAATTCCGGGACATCAAACTCCGGTGGATAAAAACCGGCCCCGTATCGCCTGAGCTGAAAGACGAAATCGAGGAAGCCTTTAAGGAAACTACGGACACTTTTTTTGAAAATCGTAAAAACTATTTTGAAGGCTTGGCACTTCAAGCTGAAGAGAACATAAAAGTGTATGAATCCCTCGTGGAACAAGCCAGAGAGGCCTTCAACATGCAGGATGTCAAGCAAGCTTTTGAAATCAGTAAGCGGATCCAGAAACAGTGGAAGGAATCCGGAAAGGTTCCCGCAGAAAAAAGGCAGCCGCTATGGGATGAATTTTCCAGGTTAAACAACAAGATCTTTGGACGGTTTAAACGCACCATGCAAAACCGCCCACGACATGGGCAAGGTCATGGGCATGGCGGTTATAACCATCCTCCGCGCCTACGCCCTTTTGAAGTCGTCAAAAAAATAGAGAAGCTAGCTGAATCCATGCGAGACCTCTCCTTAGGGGATACCAGTCCTGAAAAAATCTCCAAGGCAAAACGACTGCAGGCCGAATGGAAATCACTACCTCCTAAAAAACCAAGGGAAGCACAACAATACTCGCGTTTGTTCGTCTTCTTTACAGATATTGTCTTTGAGAAATCTTTTCTGCATAAACTTGCAAGATCCAAATATGATAATTACTATGATATGGACGAGCAAGAGCAAAAGCAAGTCAAAATCAGTATCATGAAGGATCTGATCTCCCGGGATGAAAAAGAACTGGAAACCGTCAAGGAAAATTCCGAGAATTTCAGATCACATGAACCTGATTTCGAAACAATGTTGTATAGAAAAATCAGTGCGTACAAAAGGAAGCTTGATGTAAAAAATCATATTATTAAGGAACTTTCAAACAAATAATAAGTTACCGTTTTAAAAAATAAAAGATTTTATATTTTTGCTTCACCGTGTACAGCGGAAAAACTTAAAATGTAGACACTATGTATTGGACGTTAGAATTAGCATCTTACTTGGAAGATGCACCATGGCCAGCTACTAAAGATGAACTGATCGATTACGCTATTCGGACGGGTACTCCTCTAGAAGTAGTGGAAAACCTACAGGAACTTGAGGACGATGGTGAGCCGTATGAAAACATCGAAGAAATTTGGCCGGATTATCCAACAAAAGATGACTTCTTCTTTAATGAAGATGAATATTAAAAAAAAGCCCCAACAGGGCTTTTTTTTTCTTCTATACCCCAAGTACTGCTTTTAATTTGGCCATACCACTGCGGCTTACAGGAACGACTCCCCCGCCCCTAAGACGCAGGACATTTCCTTCCTTTTCGTACGGTTCCACACTGGTAATTTCGGCTATTCTTACGATATAAGATCGATGTACCCGCACAAAATCCCGTGGATCAAGGACTGATTCAAAAAACTTCAAAGTCCTGTTTTTTATATACTTGCCCCCCTTGCTGTGGATATTGACAAAATCATCATTTGCTTCTAAATACGCTACGTCACCGACCTGAATGACCTTGATTTCACCTTTTTCCTTAAGCACGATACGGCTAGCATAGTCCTCCTTGGATGAAAAATCCTTCGATAGCAGTAGTTTCTGTACCAAATCCCCGTTTTCTCTCATGGAAAATTTATGGATCGCCTCCTCAAACCTCGCCTGGGAGAAAGGTTTCAGCAAATAATCCACCGCATGGCTGTCAAATGCCTTTACCGCATATTCATCAAATGCCGTTGTAAAAATAACGGCCATTGGATGCTCCAACAGCTCCAGCAGCTCAAAACCATTGATGCGTGGCATCTGAACATCCAGAAACAAAAGGTCAGGCTCATGCTGCTGGATGGCCTTCAGCCCTTCAAATCCGTCATGGCAAACTGCCACCACTTCAAAATCCGAAAATGCCTCCAGGTACTCCTCCACCAGTTGTGTGGCCAACGGTTCATCGTCTATAATGATGGTTTTGATCATGCTCTTTTACCAATTGGTATGTTTAAGTTCACCGTAAACAAGGAGGCGTTTTTATCCACCACCAACAAATCATGCCTGCCAAACAAAAGGTACATCCTTCTTTTGACAGATTCAAGGCCGAACCCCTTGCCGTTGGAATTGGCCGCTGAAGGATCATAGGGATTGCTGATCATCACATTCAAATAACTTCCGTGCAGCTGGATGGCCAATTTAATAAACACCTCATCTGTACGTCCGTACACCCCGTGTTTTACGGCATTCTCCAACAATGGCTGGATCAATAAGGAGGGCAATGTCATCGTCTCCGCTTCCTCCGATACGGTAAAATCCACCTTCAACCGGTGTCCAAACCTTACCATTTCAATCGCCATAAATAACCGAAGGTACATTACTTCTTCCTCCACACTTACCCATTCCAGCTGATTTTTACGAATTGTCCCTCTCAAAAACTCCGATAACTGGAGCACCATCTCACGGGCTTTGTCAGGCTGCCGCTTTACCAAAGCACTGATGGAATTTAAGCTATTAAACAAAAAATGAGGCTGAAGCTGCTGCCGGAGATGGTAAAGCTCCGCTTCCTTCGATAGTTTGTCGATCATTTCGGCTCGCTTCCTGGCCTCCAGCTGATCCTCCAACAGGCCACCAACGATCAAAAGCCCCGTATATGCCCCAAAAAGCAAAAGGACAAAAAACCCTCTCACTAAGCGCACTTCCTTCAGAAACAACAAATAATCTGTTTTGGATTTCATTAAGCGCTCCAAGGCAAATTCACCTAAAAAAACCAGTGCTATTCCCAGCACCACAGGTACCGCTACCCATAACCAGGAATTGTTTTTTTTGGGTTGGTAAAAACGAAAAATGTTTTCCAGCAGCATCACCCCGGAAAAGGTCAAGAGCACATACAAGAGGCTATCAACCAGGCTTACCCCAAGATCAACCCCATAATTCACCAGCAAAAAGGCATTTACACTGCCCAAAATGGCCAATATCAGGATCAACCTCACCCATCCATAAGAAGTCTTCAGCAGCCTACTGACCATCCCTTCCCTCCGTTAATAGGATTTGATCTCCAATCCACCAAACAAGACCGTTCCGGTGATGGTCAGGACTTTATTGGATTCCCCTGTTGACTGTGGATACATCCGTTTGTCCTCCACACCAGCAAAGATATTGGTAACGCCCATCTTGAGGTCCCAGTGAGGAGGCATCAGGAGCTTCACTCCGCCAAAAGCCACCTCAACGCTTAATACGGCGTTTTCAGACAAATCCGCCTGGGTTAGATCAATCTCTGTCCCGCCAAAGATGGCGGACACCTTGCCTCCTTTGAAGTTTTTGGAAAGTATCCGTTTTTGGATACCACAGAAAAGTGCTTGGGAATTGATCATGTCAGTATCCACGGAGCTAAAGCCCCCTGAGCATCCAGCATTGCCTTTGTCAGAAACGAACGTTTCTCCTTTGCCAGGGCCATCCCCCACAGGAGGAGGAGTCGAACTTCCGCCAGACCAATTGGTAAAATCCGCGAAAGCCTTCCTGTTTTTGGTGGCCAGCAAAAACAATCCCAATATGATCAATCCTCCCGGGACAAGGTAACGCTCCAATTCCCAAGGAATATTCAATTCATTTTTAAGGAGAAAAAAGCCTCCAAAAAGAAGCATAAAAAAGCCAAAACCGCTTTGAAAGTTATGTTTGGACAAGGTAATAAGTCCAATGGCCACAAAAATCATTGGCCAACTAAATATCCAGCCCGGTACCGATACCCCCAATTGTCTTACCAGCAAGAACATGCCTACCGCTAGTACTATCAGTCCCGTAGTGGTCCTCCCACCATCACCACCTCCAAATGTCTTTTTCATAGTCAAAGTAAATTAGTTCATTATCCAATATGATGCTAAAACTACTTCAACTTATTAAAATATAAGAGATCTTTTAGGTCATGGGCTATAAAAACTCGGTAAACGGAGGGATTTCACAGGTAAACCACCCCTTATCACAGAACTTCCCTTCTGATCACACAGAAACCCACCTGTCCCACTTGAACGGTCTTTCTAGGATTGCCTTTGGAGCAAAAACTGCGCGTACTCCATGTCCTCTGGCGTGGTGATCTTAATATTCTCCGGATTCCCTGCAATAAGGTGAACTTGCCATCCCTGGTGCTCAAAGACCGTCGCATCATCGGTAAAATGATGCAGCTCGGTCACATCAAATGCCTGCTTGATCATCTTTAGTGAAAAAGTCTGAGGAGTCTGCACCAACCTGAAATATTGACGTTCCTGATAAAAGGACTTGTTCTCATCGGTAAGCTTACGAATCGAATCCTTAAGCGGCACCACCGCTACTGCACTGCCGTGTACTTCCGCCTTTTCAAAGCTTAGGGCTACCACTTCTGGGGCCACAAAAGGACGCACACCATCATGGATGGCCACCAGTCCTTCCTCCCATTGAAGACTGTCTAGGCCATTTTTGACCGACTGAAAACGGGACTTCCCTCCCGCCACCACTTCATGGGGAACCTCAAACCCAAACTTTTCACACAATTCTTCCCACAGGGCAAAATCAGTTTCCGGTATGACCAGTACAAGGCTTATGGCCGAATCCAATTGATAAAAAACTTCTAGAGTCCGCATCAAAACGGGCGTTCCACCTATTTCCAAATACTGCTTTGGTATCGGCGAACCCATGCGAGTACCTCTTCCTCCTGCTACAATAATCGCTGCTTTATTCATAAAACTCGTTTAGCTTTCGCCCGCAAAAGTAATGGTTTCTATCATCCCCCATGTTTAGGAAGTATTATCGTTTGATGAAGGTTATATCAATAAAAAAGGCGCTGTAAAAGCGCCTTTCTTTTTTTACAATATCAACATGGCGTCTCCGTAAGAGAAGAACCTGTATTTTTCTTTAACAGCTTCCTTGTATGCCTTCATGATCAAATCATATCCGCCAAATGCTGCGGTGGTCATCAGCAAGGTAGACTCCGGCAAATGAAAGTTTGTGATCAGTGCATTGGCTATTTTAAATTCATATGGAGGAATGATGAATTTATCGGTCCAGCCACTGGATGGTTTGAGCCTGTTGCTGGCCGTCACGGAAGATTCCACTGTTTTGAGAGAAGTGGTGCCTACAGCCACCACACGCTTTTTGGCATCAATGGCATCATTCACCAAGTCTACAGTCTTTTCGGGAATATCGTAATTTTCCGAATCCATTTTATGTTTGGTAAGATCTTCCACATCCACTTGACGGAAAGTCCCCAAACCAATATGCAAGGTAATCGGCGAAACCTCTACCCCTTTAATCTCCAGTCGTTTCAGTAAATGGGGCGTAAAATGCAATCCCGCCGTAGGTGCTGCCACAGCTCCCACGTGCTCAGCATAGATCGTCTGATAACGCTCCCGATCTTCCTCCTCTACTTTCCTATCAATGAACTCCTTCAAAATAGGCGTCTCACCCAATGCATCGATGGTCTTATAGAATTCTTCGTCCGTACCATCAAACAAAAAGCGAATGGTACGTCCACGGGAGGTCGTGTTATCGATCACTTCCGCTACCAGATCACTGTCTCCAAAATACAGCTTGTTTCCCACACGGATCTTCCTGGCAGGATCTACCAGCACATCCCACAGCCTAAGCTCTTGGTTCAGCTCCCTCAACAGGAACACTTCGATCTTTGCGCCCGTTTTCTCCTTGTTTCCATAAAGCCGGGCAGGAAATACTTTCGTATTGTTGGTTACGAAGACGTCACCTTCATCAAAATACTCAATTATATCTTTAAAAACCCTGTGCTCTATCTCACCTGTGTCTCTGTGCACTACCATCAGACGGGATTCGTCCCTGTTGTCAGATGGATATAAAGAAATGAGTTTTTTCGGAACTTCGAATTTGAAATCTGATAATTTCATATGTATTTTTAGAGAAATATGATGAATATTTTGATTCTACGATTACGCTCGTAAAAACCGCAAAGTTAATAAGAATTATAGCGAAATCTACCTATATTGTCAAATAGTTTTTAAACAAAATTTTATCAGGTGATCATTTTCAAACTCATTTGGGAAAGTTTCCGGTTTGCACTACAAGCTTTGAGGTCCAACCTAACACGAACCGTACTCTCGCTGTTGGGGGTCACCATCGGAATTTTTGCCATTATTGCCGTCTTTACCTTAGTAGATTCCTTAGAAAAGAACATAAAATCCAGCTTTTCGTTCCTTGGTACCAACGTTTTGAGGGTGGATCGGTTTCCTTTTTCGTCTGGCCCGGGAGAATATCCGTGGTGGAGATATTTCCGAAGGCCTCCGGCCAACTATAGTGAGTTTGTGTTTCTAAAAGAACGATTAAAAAATGCCGAAGCCATTACCATCTCAGCATCTGCTTCCGCTACGTTAAAAAGGGGCAGCAGTTCCTTCGAAGGGGCCAATTTGGAAGGGGTGGTATTTGATCATAAAGAGGTCTATGACGTCCCTGTGGTGGATGGACGCTTTTTCACAGAACTGGAAATCACTGCCGCCAGAAATGTCACCGTCCTCGGCGCCAAAATAGCCAATGCACTCTTCCCTGAGGGAGATGCCATCGGCAAGGAAATGAAAATCAAGGGCCAAAAATTCATGGTCATCGGACTCTTGGAAGAAGAAGGCGAAGGGCTCTTTGACCTTCCTTCCAAGGATGATGCATGCCTGATTCCTTTTGGCTCATTCGGTAAAATGTACTATTTGGGCCGCTGGGGTATAGAGCCAACTATCGCTGCCAAGGGAATGGACAGTGACAGAGGTTTGATCGCACTGGAAAATGAAATGACGGGATTGCTGCGGGGCAAAAGAGGGCTAAAACCTACCGAAGAGGACGACTTCGCACTCAATAAATCGGAATTTATCCAAAATGCCATTGGGGCCATCTTCGATGTCATCAGTATCGCCGGAGCCGTCATTGGTGGTTTTTCCATCCTGGTAGGTGGCTTTGGCATCGCCAATATCATGTTCGTCTCCGTCCGCGAGCGCACCAATATCATCGGCATACAGAAATCACTGGGAGCCAAAAATTACTTTATCCTGCTACAGTTTTTGTTTGAATCCACCTTCCTCAGCCTCTTTGGAGGACTGACCGGACTGGTTTTGGTTTTTGCCATCACCTTTATCCCCTTGGGCTCTCTCGAGATATTCATGTCTGCTAAAAACATGGCCCTGGGCATAGGACTTTCCATGGTCATAGGCATGCTGTCGGGGGTTGTTCCCGCAGGAATTGCCGCCAGAATGGATCCGGTGGAAGCAATCAGAACGAATTGACCAGTTTATCAATACCTCACAGGACCGATACTGGATTTAAAAATCACTAGAACTTAGCAAGGTGTACGTGGTACCACCTACCCTGTCACGGGACCGCAAAAATTGAAGGTCGACCGCCTCAATCCGCTAAAGTTAAGGAAAGTTCACCTTGATAGTTATCCTGAACGGATCTGTCTATTTGCCAGATCGAGTCGAAGAATGACGTAGCGCCAAGGATCATTCCCACTTGACTTCCTACTTCAAAAAGGGAAAAGGCCACCTTAACAATTTAAGGTGGCCTATTTTACAGTAAATCAATAATTACATTAATGGCTATTCCTTTACGGCCTCTTCCTCGACTTCACCACCGAGGCCCGCTTTTGCTTTGATCTTGACCTCAAGTTCCTCCATTAGCTCAGGATTGTCCAAGAGGAGATTTTTCACTGCATCGCGTCCTTGGCCTAGTTTATTGCCATCGTATGAAAACCAAGAACCTGCTTTTTTGACAATGTCAAACTCCACGCCAAGATCGATGATCTCGCCCACTTTGGAGATCCCTTGGCCATACATAATGTCAAATTCGACCACCTTGAAAGGAGGGGCGACTTTGTTTTTCACCACCTTTACTTTGGTACGGTTACCGAGGACATTATCCGCACTCTCTTTGATCTGGCCGATCCTTCTGATGTCCAGCCTAACAGAAGCATAGAATTTCAGCGCATTACCACCAGTGGTGGTTTCCGGGCTACCGAACATCACACCGATCTTATCCCGCAGCTGGTTGATAAAGATACAGGCACAACCAGTTTTATTAATGGCGCCTGTCAGCTTTCTGAGCGCTTGAGACATCAGTCTCGCCTGAAGCCCCATTTTGCTATCGCCCATCTCACCTTCCAGCTCGCCTTTTGGCACCAAAGCTGCCACCGAGTCGATCACGATGATGTCCAAGGCGCCCGAACGAATCAAATGCTCGGCTATTTCCAGGGCTTGCTCTCCGTTGTCCGGTTGAGAAATCAGCAGGTTTTCAGTATCGATCCCCAGTTTTTCTGCATAAGATTTATCAAAGGCATGTTCAGCATCAATGATTGCTGCCATTCCACCTTTTTTTTGTGCTTCGGCGATGCAATGCATGGCCAGTGTGGTCTTACCGGAGGATTCTGGTCCGTAAACCTCGATGACCCTTCCCTTGGGAATACCTCCTACACCCAAAGCCATATCCAATCCGAGTGAACCCGTAGAAATGGTTGGAACATCCACTACCGAATTATCACTCAACTTCATGACCGTACCTTTGCCGTAGGTCTTTTCCAACTTATCCAAGGTAAGCTGAAGCGCTTTTAATTTTTCTGTATTTTCACTCATATACTCAAAGAATCCAAGGTATGTTAAAATATTATGTGAAAGTAAACATTCGCCAACTCAATATCAACTTTCATCACAACCATTGTTTTGTTAAGTCGTTTTATTAAATTAGGAATTTGTATTATATGGTGACAGTAGATTTGGTATAACTTTTGAATTTAGACTAAAAAAGTAACATTTCATATATGCCCTTAATCATAAGATTATTTTTAATTCAATGCTTTATTGTTGCCATCTATCCCGCCACGTACGGCCAACAATTCTCTAAGCCCTACCAAGCAGGCGAGGAGCTCACTTTTAAGGTAAAATATCTTTTCTTTAACGCTGCTGAAGCGAAGATGATCATAGACGACCAGATCCACGAGGTAAACGGCCGTCCTTCCTATAAAATCGATGTTTATGGCAAAACCTTAAGTATTTTTAGCATATTTAAGGTAAAGGACAATTGGGGCACCGTTATGGACACGGCCAAAAACATCCCTTACCGTTCTTATCGGCATATTGAAGAAGGCGGGTACCGCAAGCACGAGGTCATCGACTTTAACCATAAGAAAGGCACGGCTACGGTCAAGGAGTACGATAAGGAAAACAGGAGGGTAAAATCAACCAAGGAATTTGACATTCAATCTGAAATCCAAGATATCGTCAGTGGATTTTATTATATGCGCCACCTCGATTACAGGCTGTACAAAAGAGGTGATATCATCAACATTAAAGGTTTCTTCGATGAGAAGACCTATGATTTAAAAATGGTGTACGAAGGCAGGGACAAGGTGTCCACCAAAATCGGAGATTTTGACACCATTGTCATCTCTCCAGTGATGCCCAGCAACAAGCTATTCAGTGGGGAGAATCCTATTAAGATGTGGATCACAAATGACAAAAACAGGATTCCGATCAAAGTCGAAGCTGAACTGGTCGTGGGATCACTTAACATGGAAATAACACAAGCTAAAGGTTTGCGTAATAAATAAGTAACGGTGTCATAACATTAATTTAACAAATTAAAGTTTTTACAAAACATTCTATTGGACATCTAGCCTTTTTCCTTAAATAAAGTTATTTCTTTTGATAGTTTTTCTAAATTAGCGGTGCTTTAAAGAACATTAAACAAGGAAAGTCAAATGAGTGACAAACCAAAAATCAAAGTTCTGGTAGTAGATGACGAACCGGATATTATTGAAATTTTAACGTACAACCTTGAAAAGGAAGGTTATGAAGTCGCTTCCGCAAGTGACGGAGTCAAAGCTGTACAGACTGCCGGCAAATTCAAGCCAGATGTTATCCTGCTGGACATCATGATGCCCAACCAAGACGGGGTAGAGACCTGCCGACAAATCAGGGACATGGAAGAATTGAAAAACACCTTCATCATCTTCCTGACGGCCCGCTCAGAAGAATATTCCGAAGTAGCTGCTTTCGATGTAGGGGCAGACGATTATATCACAAAGCCCATCAAACCGCGCGCTTTGGTCAGTAGAATCGCCGCACTCTTCAGAAGAGAGTCCAAAAAAGAACAGGAAGTTTCCCAGATCAAAATAAAAGACCTTACCATAGACAGAAGTAGTTTTACCATCGACCAAGACGGCAAAACGATTACCCTTCCGAAAAAGGAATTTGAACTGCTTTACTTCTTGGCCAAAAATCCCAACATGGTTTTTAGCAGGGACGAATTGCTCCAGAATATCTGGGGAGCGGACGTATTTGTCTTGGCCAGGACAGTAGATGTCCATATCCGAAAAGTAAGGGAAAAAATAGGCGAAAATTATATCACGACCGTAAAAGGCGTCGGATATAAGTTTGACAATAACTAAACTATGCTTACCACATCCAGGGGAATATCGCTTGTACTGGCTTTTGCTATATCTGCCCTTACGGTTGCTTTCCTCTCTTTATTGGACGATGCCACCCCAATGCTACTGACTGTAGCTTGGGGGCTGACCATCGCCATCTCCTACCTCCTCATCAACCTCACCTTGGAATTCCTGATCTTCAAGGAAATCAGTAATATCTACAGTGCATTGGAGAAGATCCAGAAAAAAGACCTGTCCGGAATTGCGGACAAACCGCGCAGGACTTCCATTTCACCCCTAAGGAAAATCAACAGCACCATTAACTCCTATGCCATTGCCAAAAACAAGGAAATCGAAACCCTGCAGCGCAATGCAGCTTTCAGGAGAGAGTTTGTCGCGGACATTTCCCACGAACTGAAAACACCGATTTTTGCTGCCCAAGGCTATGTCCACACCCTGCTGGATGGTGCCGTGGAAGATGTGAATGTAAGGGACAAATTCCTGAAACGGGCTGCCAAAAGCCTGAACAACCTGGACAATTTGGTCAAGGACCTGCTTACCCTAAACCAAATGGAGAGTGGGGTTGTCAAATTCAACTATGAGGTCTTTGACATGATCCCGCTGATCGAAGAGGTCATGGAACAATTGGAAAATAAAGCAGAAAAAAGGCATATCAACCTCCGCTTTAAATACAATCCGGAAAAGTCCTATATCACCAAAGCGGACAAAGATAAAATCTACCGAGTATGCCAAAACCTTATCTCCAACGCCATCAAATACAATCATGAAGGCGGGGAAGCCACCATCCACCTCAAATCTACCAAAAACCACATCAAGGTAGACATCAAGGACAATGGCCTCGGCATTCCACCGGAAGACATCAAACGCATTTTTGAGCGTTTTTACAGGGTGGACAAAAGCCGCTCACGGGAAATGGGAGGCACGGGCTTAGGATTGGCCATCGTGAAACACATCTTAGAAGGCCACAAAAGCAAAATATCTGTCACCTCCACTGTCGGCAAAGGGTCCAGCTTCAGCTTTACCCTACCATCAGAAAAAAAAGCAGCCCTCCAAGAAAAATAGCGTTCTCCCCTCCTCCACCATTCGCTAGCATTTTTCCAAACATTATTTTGGGAAAAGCTTTTCCTGTTCGGTAAATTTAGCTAATTTTGCACCTTAAATTTGAAAGGTGTTAGCCAGGCTGTATGAAGAAGTTAGATTTCGAAGATCTTATGCTGTTTCAAAATGATGACTATATTGTCATCAACAAGCCTCCATACTTATCGACCTTAGACGATAGGCATGAAAGACAAAACATCCTTGACTTGGCCAGGGACTACATTCCAGATGCCCAAATGTGTCACCGACTGGACAAGGAAACTTCAGGATGTTTGGTTATTGCAAAGAATCCGGATGCATACCGTAATATTGCGATCCAATTTGAACACAGAAAAGTCGAAAAAATCTATCACGCCGTGGCGGAAGGGATCCATGACTACGACCAGAAACTCGTAGACCGAAACTTGGTCGCGACCAATCAAGGGATCGCCAAGATCAGTCTCAAAGGAAAACCGGCCACCACCTACTTCACCACACTGAAAACCTATGCCATGCACTCCTTGATTGAGTGCAAGCCGGTTTCAGGCAGGCTTCATCAGATCCGGGTTCACCTGGCGTACTTGGGAGCCCCTATCTGTGGTGACGAGATGTACGGCGGCAAGCCACTATACCTTTCATCACTTAAAAGAAAGTTCAACCTGAAGAAGGGAACAGAAGAACTTCCGATTATGCAACGTGTTTCGCTGCATGCTTATTCCATCTCCTTTGAAGGCATGGACGGCAACCTGATTGAGGTTACCGCCCCTTACCCAAAGGATTTTGCAGTATTGGTCAAACAGCTGGAAAAGAAGTAACCTACTTGGTCACTCCTATCCTTGGCCATACTTTACAGATGAGGCGACTTCACGGGAAAAAGGATCGAAAAAATCGCTATCCTCGTGAAAATTAGGCAGTAAACACAAAGATATTTTGCATATAACCGGAATTCCTTCTATCTTTGTGTCCCTTTTTGAGGGCGAAATGTAATTAACAAGCTAATAATTAAACATTTACACAGTGGATACTTTAAGCTATAAAACCGTATCAGCAAACAGTGCTACCGTACAAAAAGACTGGGTGATAGTGGATGCCTCAGCGATGGTACTTGGTAGATTTGCAAGTGAGGTAGCGAAAATCTTAAGAGGAAAAAACAAGCCTAGCTTTACTCCTCACGTAGACTGCGGTGACAATGTCATTGTCATCAACGCAGACAAAATCCGATTGACTGGTAAGAAGTGGGACGATAAAGTTTATGTACGTCACACAGGCTACCCAGGTGGTCAAAGAATCTCTACCCCAAGGATCCTAAAAAGCAAGTCTTCTGCAATCCTTGTAGAGAAAGCTGTAAGAGGAATGCTTCCTAAAAACAGATTGGGAAGAAAACTGTACACAAACCTTTATGTATATGAAGGTGCAGAGCATCCTCATGAAGCGCAACAACCAAAAGTAGTTAAACTTTAATCTGATCATTCCATGGAAGTTATCAATACAATCGGAAGAAGAAAGACATCTGTAGCGAGGATTTATATGAAGCCTGGCAAAGGTGAAATCATCGTTAACAACAGAAGCATTGAAGCTTATTTTCCTTTTGACCTTCACCAGATCGTCGTAAGACAGCCGCTTGCCCTCGTAAATGAGGCGGAAGGATTCGACATCAAGATCACTGTAGACGGTGGTGGGATCAAAGGACAGGCAGAAGCCGCCAGAATGGCCATTGCCCGTGCCCTATGCGAAGTCAATGAGGAACACAGAAGCCCATTGAAGAAAGAAGGATTCCTTACCAGAGACCCAAGGATGGTTGAACGTAAGAAACCAGGACGCAGAAAAGCAAGAAGAAGATTCCAGTTCTCCAAACGTTAATCTGGAAATTACACAGGTACTTTATAAAACATACATATTTAAATGGCTAAAATCGAATATAAAGACTTACTGGATGCTGGTGTTCACTTTGGACACTTAACAAGAAAGTGGGATCCAAGAATGGCGCCGTATATCTTCATGGAGAAGAACGGTATCCATATCATTGATCTGAACAAAACGCTCGTGTGCCTTGATGAAGCATCCAACGCACTCAAGCAAATCGTACGCTCCGGCAAAAAAGTGATGTTCGTGGCGACCAAAAAGCAAGCCAAGGACTTGGTAGCTGAAGAAGCAGCAAGACTTAAAATGCCTTACGTTACGGAAAGATGGTTAGGTGGTATGATGACCAACTTCGCCACTATCCGTAAGTCATTAAAGAAAATGTCCTCCATCGACAAGATGATGAAGGAAGAGTCTTACACTGTCCTTGCGAAAAAGGAACGTCTGATGATCACCAGACAGCGTGAGAAACTGGAAAACGTATTGGGCGGCATTTCTGACCTGACCCGTCTTCCTGCAGCGCTTTTTGTGGTGGACATCAAAAGAGAACACATCGCAATTGCCGAAGCCAAAAAGCTTGGTATCCCTGTATTCGCCTTGGTAGATACTAACTCCAATCCAGGAGAAGCGGATTTCCCAATCCCTGCCAATGACGACGCATTCAAATCCATTTCATTATTGGTAAAAGCGGTCGGTGCTGCTATCGAAGAAGGACTTTCTGAGAGAAAGAAAGACAAAGAAGAGGCAAAACTGTCTGAAGAGGAAGAAGCAAAAAAAGCTGCTGACGCCGAAACCAAAGAATAATCCACTATGATTTAATGATAACAGAAAATTGAACATACGGTAAAGTACCTATGTTCAATTTTTTTGTTATTGCCAATTCGTTTGGGAGCCCGCTAAGGGATCAAAAACGTTCATTTTATATTTAAAAGTCATCATCACTATTAAAAATATCAAACAATGGCTATTACTGCACAAGATGTAAACAAACTAAGACAAATGACTGGTGCCGGTATGATGGACTGTAAAAAAGCCCTTACCGAAGCTGAAGGAGATTTTGATAAAGCGGTTGATATCTTACGAAAAAAAGGACAAAAGGTATCTGCTTCCAGAGCTGACCGTGAAACTAAAGAAGGTGTAGTAGTTACTAGTGTAAGTGCCGACAAATCAGAAGGAGTGCTATTGACACTTACGTGTGAAACTGACTTTGTGGCCAAAAACGAGGAATTTGTAAGTTTTGCCAACGCCATCCTTGAACTGGCTGTAGAAAAAAGTGCTTCTACCAAAGATGAGATCCTTGCCCTTCCTTTCGAAAACATCACGGTAGGTGAGAAAATCATCGAAATGACCGGTAAGATCGGTGAGAAAATCGAAATCAGTGACTACGTGGTGGTAAAAGGCGAAGCAGTAGTACCTTATATCCACTCTAACGGCAAACTAGGTGTATTGGTAGCACTGAAAAACGTAAATGGCGCTGACGTGGAAGAAGCTGGCAAAGACGTAGCCATGCAAATCGCCGCCATGAACCCTGTAGCCGTAGATAAAGACGGTGTGGATTCAGCAGTAGTAGAAAGAGAAATTGCCGTAGGTAAAGAGCAAGCTCAAGCAGAAGGCAAGCCTGAAGCAATGATCGAAAAAATTGCTATGGGTAAACTGAACAAGTTCTACAAAGAAAACACCTTGCTTAGCCAGTCTTTTGTAAAAGACAGCAGCAAATCCGTTTCCCAGTACTTGGACGGCGTAACCAAAGGCCTAACAGTAGTAGACTTCAAAAGAGTAGCTATCGGATAGTTTACTTCTGAAAACCATATAAAAATGAAAACCGCAGGTCGAATGGCTTGCGGTTTTTGTATTCCAGTATCCAACTACTTGGTATTCTCACTCATCAACTCCTCAATTTCTTCTGCTTCTATAGGAATATTTTTCATCAAATCCGTATTTCCTTTCTCCCCGATCACATAGTTATTTTCCAGCCTGATGCCAATGGCCTCCTCGCGAATATAAATCCCCGGCTCAATGGTAAAGACCATGCCCGGCTTTACCGGTTCGTAAGCCGATCCCACATCGTGGACATCGAGTCCCAGCGGATGAGAGGTACCATGCATAAAGTATTTGCGGTAAAGGGGCTTTGTCGGATCCTGCTTGCTCACCTCATGCCTGTCCAGCACGCTCAGGCCGATCAGCTCCCCTTCGATTAGTGTCCCTATTTCTTTCTGGTATTCCTGTAGTTTTACTCCTGGCCTGAGCATCTTTTCTGCTTCGCTCATTACACGCAAGACCGCATCATACACGTCCCGCTGGCGGGAAGTGTAGCGGCCATTTACCGGAATGGTCCTGGTCATGTCCGCGTTATAATTTCCATATTCTGCACCTACATCCATCAAAATCAAATCGCCGGATTGACAAACCTGGTCATTTTCCAGGTAATGCAACACGCAGGAATTGGCACCTGATCCGACTATGGGCTCATAGCCAAACCCCCTGCTGCCATTCCGCACAAATTCATGCAGGTATTCCGCTTCGATCTCATATTCCTTCACCCCAGGCTTCACAAAGTCCAACACCCTCCTAAATCCCTTTTCTGTAATATCACAGGCCCTTTGTAGCTGCTCGACTTCATCCGGAGCCTTGATCGCTCTGAGCCCTCCCATCAGTGGCGCCAATCGCTCGTAGCGGTGCAGGGGATAACCTGCTTTGAGCTTTTTAGTAAATCGGGCATCCCTGGTCTCCACTTCATTGGCAGCTCCACGGTGTTCATTCGTATTGAGGTAAATATGCTCTACATGGCTCAGGATGCTGTGCAAAACTTGATCAAACTCAGAGGTCCACCGCACTGTTTTCACCCCTGATAAAGCAGCCGCTTCCTGCTGTGTCAGTTTGTTACCCTCCCAGACGGCAATTTGGGCATTGGTTTCCCGGACAAACAACAGCTCTTGCATGGTCTCGTTGGGAAAATCTGGACAAATCAATAGTATGGTCTCTTCCTGATCGATCCCACTGAGGTAAAACAAGTCATTGTTTTGCCTGAATTTCATGGTCCCATCAGCATTGGTAGGCATCAAGTCATTGGAATTCAGGATGGCCACGGAATTTGGTTTCAGCATCTTGGCCAGTCTGGCCCGATTGGCCTTATAAAATGTATTGTTCAGTGGTTGGTACCGCATTGTCCTTATGTTTTCTGAATCGATTTATTTATTTCTCGCCAAAAGAACCCTTCATGAAGGATATCCAGCTCCCCGTACAAGATCCTATCATTTGTTCTTCACTAACCCCTGTTTACATACGAACTTTTTGGCTGCCATATTATCCTGCATGATCCGCAGGTTTTCTTCCTGATCCGTCCAGCTCTCCTTATGGTACAAGTGGTATTGGACCGCCAAGTTCCGAACGGACCCCAACTGATAGCCGATTCCTTTAAATCGCCAAAGCAAATCAGCATCCTCCCCAACTGCCGGACGGGTATACGCCTCATCGAACCCATTGATCGCGTAAATGGCTTCTTTGTGAAAGGACATGTTACAGCCCTTCAAGTGCCTCATCTTCCGTGTCCCCATCACACGTCCCACCAGACCATTTGGCGAGATAAAAAAACCTTCTTCCACAAACTCCCCTCCTCTTTCTTTGATCTTCTTAAAGTGTTTTCTCAGGTAAGCGTTCATTTCCGTTGGATTTACGGTACCTTCCAGTAAGAGCTGGGACGTCTCTGGGTCTAGCTTGATCCGCTTTCCAGCCAGGATAGTATCCGGCTTGGCCTTCTGGATGTGAAACTCCATAAACCGAGGGTGCAGCACACAATCCCCATCGATAAAAACCAACCAATCGGTATTGGCCGCTCTGATCGCTTCGTTGAGTGCCTGGTTTTTTTGCCAGCCTTTATCTTCTCTGCTCAAGTGCTGAACAGGATGACTAAAGGAATACCCTTGGACAAAATCCCTCATCTCATCCGCATTGCCGTCTTCAGAGATAATCACCTCAAACCGATTGTCTGTTTGCCCGGCCAGGGAATCCAAGACAGCCTTAAGGAAAGTCGTATTTTTATAAACCGATATAATTAAAGTAGCTTTTAATTCGTCTTTAATGGTATGCATCATGTTCGTTTGAAAAGTAAGAAATGGTCGAGACCACTTTTTTCTGACTTAAAATTAACATATTAAAGACCGTGAAAAAAATATCCTGAATAAGTACATTATTTTTGTAATTTCAAGTTTGAAAGTAAACCATACATGTCATATAATATCAAAGCGTTACCAAATGGTATCCGCATCGTCCATCAAGAGGTGACACACACCAGACTGGTCCATTGCGGGTTTATTCTGGATATCGGCAGCAGGGATGAGACAAAAGAGCAGGCCGGACTGGCACATTTCTGGGAACACATGGCCTTCAAAGGCACCCAGAAGCGAAAGTCCTTTCACATCCTGAACAGATTGGAATCCGTAGGCGGGGAATTGAATGCCTACACTACCAAGGAAAAAATATGCTTTTATTCCTCCATCTTAAAGGAACATTTTAACAAGGCAGCTGAATTGCTTTATGACATTACTTTTCATAGCACCTTCCCCGTAAAGCAGATCGAAAAAGAACGTCAGGTAATCCTGGAGGAGATGGCGATGTACCGTGATTCTCCTGACGATGCCATCCAAGACGAGTTTGATGAAGTGGTTTTCCAAAACCATTCGCTGGGCAGAAATATCCTTGGTACGGAAGATACTGTCGGTAGCTTCACGCAAAATGACTTCTTTGATTTCATATCCACCCGTATGGACACCTCTAAGATCGTCTTTTCGGTGGTGGGGAACATCTCCTTCAAAAAAGTCCTTCGGCAGCTGGAACCCAAGCTAAATCAAATTCCCTCGAAAAAGAGTCTTTATCAGAGAAGTGATTTCAGGCACTATCAACCAAAAACCGAAACCATTTACAAGGAAATCAGTCAAGCCCACTGTGCCATCGGAAAGCCTGCGTATTCATTGTACCATCCTGACCGCTATAAGCTTTACCTGCTGAACAACATCTTGGGAGGCCCCAGCATGAATTCACGCCTAAACCTTGCCTTAAGGGAAAAATATGGATACGTTTATAGCGTAGAATCTGCCTATCAAGTGTACAAAGACACCGGTTTTATAGGTATATTTTATGGTACAGAGGAAAAAACCTTTAAAAAAGCCCAAAAACTGGTATTGCGTGAGCTCAAACGGTTACGGGAAAAGAAACTGGGAACGATGCAGCTGCATATGGCCAAGGAACAGGCTATTGGACAAATGGCCATGGCCGAGGAAAACCACGCCGCGCTCATGTTGGTATTTGGCAAGAGCTTGCTCGACAAAGGCCGAATCGATTCCCTGGACCATATCTTCAGCCTGATCAGAAACACCACCTCCGAAGAGCTTCAACACATAGCCAATGAGATGTTCCGAGAGGATGAACTTAGTTTTCTCACTTATTTACCCCACTAAAAAATGGAATTCATTAGCGAGGACCTATTACAATACTGCCAGGATCACACAACCGAAGAAGACGATCTTCTACAGCGGATTTCCCGTGATACCCATGCCAAGGTACTGATGCCAAGGATGCTTTCCGGGCACCTGCAAGGAAAGACCTTGGAGTTATTCACCAAAATGCAACGTCCCAAAACCATCCTCGAAATAGGAACCTACACCGGTTATTCTGCCATTTGTATGGCAAGGGGCCTGGACAAGGACGGAAAGATCATTACGATCGATAAAAATGACGAACTAGAAGAAATGGTAAGGGAGTATTTTGCTGCTTCAGGACTGGACGACCAGATCCAATATATCCTGGGAAATGCCATGGAGCTCATCCCTGGACTCAACGAGACCTTTGACATGGTCTTTATCGATGCGGACAAAAGAAACTACTCCAATTACTATCACATGATCATCGATAAAGTCAATCCGGGAGGATTGATCCTCGCAGACAATGTACTGTGGTCAGGAAAGGTCGTCGATGACCACCAAGGCAAAGCGGACAAATCCACTCAGGCCATTCTGGACTTCAATAAAATGGTTCAGGAAGATGACCGTGTGGAAAATGTGCTATTCCCCATCAGGGATGGCATCATGATGGCCAGAAAGCGGTAGATTTTCCAACACCACTTCTATAGTAAAACCAGTTTTCAAATCGTTTAAATTAAATCAGGTAATCAAATACTTCGTAATCTATTGGCATGCTTCATCGACCGACCAAAACTATTTATATTGGACTGATCTTTTTCATTTTTGCCGCGATAAACCTCGCCTATGCCCAGGCCCCACGGGTTCCCCAGACCATCCGTTTTGCCGACATGACCCTCCATCTCAACAGTCAGGCCCAACGTGATATCCAGCTGGATGTGGACGCCCTTCATCGTAACCCAAGTTACTTCAAAACGAAAATGGAAAGGGTCGACTTGTATATGCCGATCATCGAAAGTGTTTTGCGCGAACAGGGTGTTCCAGACGACATTAAGTATTTGGTCATTCAAGAAAGTGGGCTGATCCCAGATGCCGTTTCCACCTCCAATGCGGTGGGCTTTTGGCAATTTAAAAAAGGAACCGCTCATGAAGTGTTTTTACAGGTCGATCATCATATTGACGAACGAAAAAACATCGTCGCTTCGACCAAAGGGGCAGCCCTATACCTGAAGAAAAACAACAGCAAATTTGACAACTGGGTGTGTGCCATGGTGGCTTACCAAATGGGCCTGGGAGGTGCCCAAAATTATTTTGGCTCCCAATACAATGGGGATAAAACCATGAAGATTACGCGAAACACCCATTGGTACTTTAAAAAATTCTTGGCGCACAAAATTGCTTTTGAAGGCCAACTGGGAAAATTCATCAACAACCAACATTTGGAAGTGATCGAGGTACAAGGCCCTACCACGCTTGGACAACTGGCCAAAAACCTAAAGGTCAGTGAATCACATCTAGAGGAATACAACAAATGGGTCAGCCGTAAGAAAATCCCCGGAGACAAAACCTATAGCCTCACGTACCTGGCAACAGGAACACCATCATACCGCCCTGTCCTGACCTCAAGCAATACATCTTCCCCTGTAAGCACTCCAAAAGCTGTTGGAACCAATCATGCCGGCTACCCCAAAATAAGCGGGACCCAATCCCAGCCTTTTGAGAAAAACCAAATCCGAATAAACGGCATAAAGGGAATCATCGCTGCGGTAACCACTACTTCCGATGATTTTTCCGAACGTATTGGGATCCGAGAAGGGAAATTCAGAAGGGTAAATGACCTATCCAAATCAGACCCCGTCGTCAAAGGCCAGTATTACTACACCAAAAGAAAAAAAGGAAAAGCAAAAACGCCTTATCATGTGGTCAGAAAAGGAGAAACCTTATGGGGAATTTCTCAGGCCTATGGCATCCGGTTACATTCACTGAAGGCTAAAAACAGGTTATACAAAGACGAAGACCTCCGGGAAGGAATGGTCTTAAAATTACAGAAGTATCTTAGGCGGAATGAAGCGTTCGAATATCGGCAAGTATCTCCGTCTCCTTCCAATAGGCAAACGAATACCGCTAAACCTTCGCCAACTCCTGCCGGAACCACTGACCCAATCCCTGCCCAAAAAGTGACGCCCGACAATCGTCAACTTACACATAAGGTCGCAAAAGGAGAAACGCTCTATGCCATTGCGCGCAAATATGGCGTCACCGTTTCCCAGATCCAACAATGGAACAACATCTCCAACCAATCGCTGATTCATGTGGGACAGGAGCTAATCATTCACCGAGATTGAGGCAAGTCAAGAAAGTAATTTATATTTGTAGTCTATTCATTAAAATCCCAGGAATGATTCGGCGCCTTACCTGTTTACTTTTCGTATTGATGACAAGCATTCAATGTGCTTTGGCTCAGGACAACATGTCCGACATTGTGCCCGACACTGTCCTTATCAATGGCGATACACTGGTGATGCTAGGCGATAGCCTCATTATTAGAGAAGAAGTAAGGCCTACTTTCTGGAAAACTGGAGGCAATTACAACCTCAGTGTCCAACAGGTAAGCTTATCCAACTGGGCTGCGGGTGGTGCCAGTTCTTTCGCACTGAACACAGGAGTCAACCTATTTGCCAACTACAAGAAAAACAATAAAATTTGGGAAACATCCCTATCCGTTAACTTTGGTTTTAACAGGCAATCGGACCGGGCCTATAAAACCCGAAAGACCAATGACAACTTCAAGTTTGTCAGTAAATATGGCCGGGAATTATCCAAGGGTTTTTACTTGTCCACCCAACTTGAAGCCAGGACACAGCTATTGGAAGGTTATAAATATTTTAAAGAAAGCGGCTCCGACTTGGAGTCCAGGAATTTGATATCCGATTTTCTCAGCCCCGGATATGTCCAGTCCTCTACCGGTTTGAATTACCAAAAAGAAAAGGATGGCTTTAAGTTTTCTTCTATCCTATCCCCTTTTACTGGCCGATTCACGATTGTTCTTAACGATTCCCTGAGTCAAGCAGGTGCTTTTGGCATTGTCCCAGGCGACAAGGTAAAGCCGGAAGCAGGTGCATCCCTGGGTACTTCCATCGATATGCGCGTAATGGAAAACATCAACTGGAAAGCCGACCTAAACCTCTTCTCCAACTACGGAAAATTTGGCAACATGGTGGTCAACTTTAACTCTACCATCAGCATGAAAGTCAATAAATATATCAGCACTAGGGTGGAAACGGTCCTGATCTATGATGAAAATGTCTTCATTGAAATGGATGATGGCAGTAAATCCAGGGCAGTACAGCTCCAAAATCTCATCAATTTCGGTTTGGGAATCGACTTTTAAAAATCCGTCTCCAACCCAAACCTTTTTTGGAGTTCCTTCAGGGCTGGGGACTTTTTGGTCAGGTAAGCCAGCTTATCGGAGGAAGTATAAAGTTTAGCTTCCTCGCTGACCGCATCTTCTTTGACCTCAAAATCAATTTCGACAAAGTCATTTTCCAATTTTCTTCGGAACACCCCAACCAGTTCTGGACGTAATTGCGCAAATCGATGCTCCTGTAGCTCTCCGTTTAAGAAAAACTTCACGGTCGTTTCATTCACCTCAAAAGGCTGCTTGAGCAATGTACTTTCTATAAGCCGTTTCTGCTGCTTATAGTGCGCCACGACATCCTCCAAAACGGCACCTACCTTACCTTTGTCAAAAGGGGTACTTTTGGTGGCTTTCTGATCATTTGATTGCTTCTGGGCTTCCGCTTTGGGTGTTTGCTTTCTTTCTTCTTCTTTGCTCTTAACGTGACTTTTTACTTCGGAAAGGCTGGCAGGAATTGCCATCGTTCTCTTGACCTCTGTTTTGGGGGCAGTCGATGTTTCAGAAGGTTTTTCTTGATGACTCGCTGATGGAGATTTTTGCTTAGCTAGTCTTTTTTTTTTGCCTCTTCCCTTGCCACGGCAGCTAACGATATGGCCTGGGGCAATTTGGCCAACTTCATCAACGCCAGCTCCACATGAAGCCTTTGGTTCTTACTTCCCTTATAATGGATATCGCATTGGTTGCAAATATTCAGTGCAGAAAGTAAAAAGGACAGGTTGGATTTTGCAGACTGCTCGATATAGCGTTCTTGGGCACTATCAGAAACCTGCAGCAATTCAACGGTCGCCGCATCCTTGCAAACCATCAGGTTTCTAAAATGCTCGCTCAGCCCAACGATAAAATTATGTCCATCGAATCCTTTTTTAAGGATTTCATCAAAAATCAACAGTACGTTTGAAACACTTTCCGCCAACAGGGCATCTGTGACCTTAAAATAATAATCGTAATCCAAGATATGGAGATTATTAATCGTCTCGGTATAAGTCAGCTTATTTCCTGCCGAATACGTCACGATCAGGTCAAAGATCGAAAGGGCATCCCGCAATGCCCCATCCGCCTTGGCCGCTATCAACCGCAATGCCTCATCTTCATAGGAAATATCCTCCTCAGAAGCGATGTATTTTAAATGCTCGGCAATATCCTTGATTTGAATTCGGTTAAAATCAAAGATCTGACAACGCGAAAGAATGGTCGGAATGATCTTATGCTTTTCTGTAGTCGCCAAAATAAAAATGGCGTATTTTGGAGGCTCCTCCAGTGTTTTCAGAAAAGCATTGAAAGCTTGCGTAGACAGCATGTGCACCTCATCGATGATGTAGATTTTATAACTGCCTTTTTGAGGTGCATACCTTACCTGATCCACCAAGTTTCTGATATCATCTACGGAGTTGTTGGAAGCAGCATCCAACTCATGGACGTTAAAAGAGCTATTGGTATTGAATGCCTTACATGATTCGCACTCGTTACAAGCTTCAAAGTCATCGGAAAGGTTTTCACAATTGATGGTTTTTGCAAGGATCCTTGCGCAAGTCGTCTTCCCTACCCCACGTGGCCCACAAAACAGGAATGCCTGGGCCAAATGGTTGTTTTTAATGGCATTTTTAAGGGTAGTGGTAATGTGCTGCTGCCCCACCACACTTTTAAAATTGGAAGGTCTATATTTTCTTGCTGAGACTACAAAATTTTCCATCACCGCAAGATATAAAATTCCTAGAATTTAGAAGGGCTAAACACCCAAAATCCACACCGAAATAAATCAACTCTCTGATAAACACCGTCTTCAATTTAACCGATCCAAAACATGGTACCGAGAGGTATTGCTGACGTATTCGGGCACAATATGCTTAATATGTCTGACAATTTCAGTGTCCGAACTTAAGATTAACAATCGCTCAAAAAACTCTATTTGATAATTCACCTTACTGAAAGCCATATCGCCCATTTTCACCACTCGGATTTTGGGATGGTGGGTGATCTGTAGCTGCTCTGAATGACACAGGAGCTCTTCGTGCAACTTTTCACCTTCACGTAGTCCTGTAAATACGATTTTGATGTCTTCTCCTATTTTTTTATCGCTTAACTGGATCATTTTCTTGGCCAGATCCAGGATCTTCACAGGCTCTCCCATATCAAAAATAAAAATTTCGTTTCCAGTGGACATCGCTCCAGCCTCAAGTATCAACTGACAAGCCTCACTGATGGTCATGAAATACCTTGAAATATTGGGATCGGTGACCATAACAGGCCCTCCTTGTTCAATCTGCTTCTTAAACAGTGGGATGACAGAGCCATTGGACCCTAGCACATTTCCAAACCGGGTAATGGCAAATTTTGTGACTTGGCCCTTTTCCACATCAAGATACCTGCTCAAAGCTTGGATATAAATTTCCGCTATCCGCTTGGACGCCCCCATTACATTGGTCGGGTTTACCGCCTTGTCCGTACTGACAAAAACAAACTGACTTACATTATGCAGCACCGACAAGTCCGCAAGATTTTTGGTGGCCAGCACATTACTGGTAACAGCCTCCTCTGGATAGTTCTCCATCATGGGAACATGTTTGTAGGCGGCTGCATGGTATACAATAGCAGGTTTGTACATTTTGAAAATACGATCCATCTTTTTGGCATCTCGAATATCTGCCAAGATAGGCTTGATTTGGCTTTTCCAACGACCACTCCTAAACTCTTGCTCTACGTCATAAAGCGCTGATTCCGCTTTATCCACCATAATCAATAAGGCTGGCTTATGCTCGATAATCTTACGGCACAACTCACTCCCTATGGATCCTGCGGCCCCGGTCACCATGACCACCCGATCTGAGATTTGGCTGAACACCGCTGGGTTATCCAGTGATATTTCAGGTCGGGACAGTAAGTCTTCGATTTTGATTTGCCGAATCTTACCCACGTTAAAACCTCCCTTCACCCATTCGTCAATGGATGGCACGACACTTACCTTGATCCCCAGCTGCAAACATTCCTCAATAATTTCCTTTTTCCTTCTTGGGGAAATGCACATAATAGAAATCAATAAATCAGAAATGGCATGATCTCTCTGGAGGGTTTTGAGCCGATCCAGTCCATGATAAACAGGTATCCCGCCAATGCTTCCTCCTGCTTTCTGCATATCATCATCCAAGAAGGCATGGATCTTTTGATTGGATCCGACTTGGCTTCCTAAAACCGTTTTGGACAGCCTCCCCGCTTCACCAGCCCCGAAAATCACAATATGCTTTTGTGGCTGTTTTTTCTTTAAATACATCCCATAGAACTCCTTGACAAACAATCGATATAAAGACATGAAAAAATACGCTAAAAGCGCACCTATAACGAGTACAGAAATAGGCACGAAGGGAGCCTTTAGCACCAGCTTTTCTGTCACCAAACAGGCTAGAGATGCTAGCATAAGTGCTACCATGACGGTATGCGCCACTAAAGCGAAATTTCCTATCCGTGATCTACTTCCAAGCCACTTCTCCTTTTCCGTCAAAAGCATCGCTCCTACTCCTAAAAACATAAAAAGCAATCCACTATCCAAAACTGGATACTGATGGATAACTTCCCACTCAAAATTAAATCTTAAAAAATATGCAAGGACAATGGAATGAAATAGAATCACCGAATCAATTGTACGGGTGATCCATTTTATCATTATTACTATGTTTGCTTAAAAATGTTACAATTATTGGTGAAAATCAATAATTATATCATAAAAAAGATCCTATAAAGTTGCTGATCTAACAACATATCACAATGTAGTATTAATTAAACACACAAAAAACATTTGGAAAAACACTTTTTGGTATTCATAACCTAAAATGAGTGAATCTAAAAAAATCGCACTGCAAAATAAATATCAAGCCTGATACTCCAGTGCTCTTCTATTCATGGCCTCGAAATGGAGCTACATATTCTTCCTCCGTGTAGACATCTTTCACGTCAAATGGTTTCCTTACAGACTTGACCAAAATCCTAACGTCCAGCTTAAAGCTTATTCGGTTAACGTATTCCAGGTCATAAGCAAATTTTTCTTTCCAACTGATCGTATTTCTACCATTTACCTGCGCCAGCCCCGTAATGCCTGGTTTAACAGCATGGCGCTTTGATTCTTCCTTGCTGTACAAAGGAAGATAATCCACTAACAAAGGCCTGGGACCGATTAAACTCATATCACCCAAAGCAACATTCAGAAACTGTGGAAGTTCATCCAAGGAAGCCTTCCTCAACCATCTACCTAAAAGCGTTAAACGCTCCTTATCAGGCAACAGATCCCCATTGGATTGAACTATGTCTTTCATGGTTCGTAGCTTAAAGATTTTGAAGATCTTCCCTCCTTTCCCTATTCTATCCTGAACAAAAAAAGGGTTTCCCTTAAAGTCTATGGCCAATATGACAGAAAGGGGGATTAGTAAAGGTAAGGATAGGATAAGTCCTGACCACCCCACCAACAAATCAATCGATGGCTTTAATATCCTACGATACATGATGGGATGACTTTTCGAGAAACTCTAATATACCGGATGAAACAAAAGCCACATCTTCATAGGTCAAGCCATTGCCTGATGGTAGACACAGGCCATTTTTAAAATACTGCTCCTCTACTCCATCTCCATAATAGGCACATGAACGATAAAATGGCTGTAAATGCATAGGTTTCCATACTGGTCTGGATTCGATATTTTTACTTTCGAGAAATTCCCTAAGCTGCTCAGCTTGTCCCGCACATGGCAATGTAATGGCCGTCAACCAACGGCTACTGGTGAGGTTATGGTTACTTTCCTGAAATGCTACACCCCTTTCGGACAGAAAAGAGGAATACCACTCAAAAACACGTCTTCGTTGATCAAGTTTTTCTTGTAATTGATCCATTTGACTACAACCTAATATGGCATTGAGGTTACTAAAGGCATAATTATATCCCAACTGACTATGCTCATAATGTGGAGCCGGATCCTTTGCCTGTAGGGCTAAAAAATTAGCCTCATGTATCTTTTCTTCACTTTTAGTCAACAGTGCTCCGCCTCCCCCTGTGGTAATGATTTTATTGGCATTGAAAGAATAAACACCGTAGTCGCCTATCGTTCCACAAAACTGACCATCTACAGAAGCACCCAAAGCTTCTGCTGCATCTTCGACAACAGCCACACCATAATAATTGGCAATTTCCATGATCGCCTTCATGTTGGCCGGCATTCCAAAAACATGCACCGGTATGACAGCCCTTACGCGTCCCCCCTTACTTTTTCTATCCTCCAATGCGGCTTCAAGGTGTTTCGGAGACATATTCCATGTCTCTCGCTCACTTCCCACAAAAACAGGAGTAGCTCCCAGGTACTTTATGGGGTTTGCAGAAGCGGAAAAGGTTAGGGATTGGCACAAAACTTCATCTCCAGGTTGAACTCCTGCCATTCTTAAAGCCAAATGAAGCGCTGCGGTACCTGAGGAATAAACACCAATATGATCACACCCAGTATATCCCTGAAGCTTTGCTATGAAGGAATAAACATATGAACCTTGATAGCCCACTTCTCTTCTTGATAAAGCTTCACGCACTTGATCTGTAATATCCTCACTAAAGACTGGTTCAGAAAGCTTGACCCTTGCCATAAACGATTAGGTGAAATTTGTAGGTTACTAAATAATAAAAAATACCAACACAAATCACAAAAACAATGATTTTATAATGAAAAAATATTCAGTCGTTTACAAATCAGGCTTTCCCTATCTTAAGGAATCACCAATTAAAAATTCATCAATTAGAAGAGTATTTCGGAACTAACGCATTCACAAACACACATAAAAATTGATCCATTAGCCAGTATAACGGAATTCCATCATCGAAAAAACAATCTATACTTGAAGGTAAAGACTTAATTCAAATTAACATCTTCTTGCCTAAGCACCTTTTCATCAATCTTCACCTTGGCCCTCATACCATGATAAGAACGTTGCGCCAGTACTCTAGGAGAGCAGCGGACAATTTGTTTCACCCTTCGAAGTGTCAACCTATCCAGAACTACTCCTCCGGCCACTACCAACACCATGAGCGTCGGCAACATCACAATATCCGGCAGTTCATTAAATACCACCATCAAAACGATAAACCCAATCTTAACAGCACCTAAAATGATGGCCACCTGATCATGCCTAAAGCCCATTCTCATTAGGAAATGGTGAACATGGCTTTTGTCTGCGGTCATCGGGGAAATACCTTTTCTAGCCCTCTTGACAAATACACGCAAGGTATCGTAAAAAGGAACTATCAACAATGCTGCTGCTGTAGCTAATGGAGCGTGAAATTTAAAACTGTCTGCAGGAATGGCCACATTACTTTCAATAAATTTAATGCATAAGACAGATAAGGCAAACCCTAAAGTCAAAGAACCGGTATCCCCCATGAAAATTTTTGCGGGATGCCAATTATAAACCAAGAAGGATAAAACGGCTCCTACAAATGTAAATGCGATAAAACCATACGTAGTATGACCGGAATAGAGAAACCATCCGCCAAGCCCCAAAAAGGTAATGATACTTAATGTTCCGGCAAGACCATCCAGTCCATCAATAAGGTTAAACGCATTCGTCAGTCCAATAATAGCGAATATGGTCAGCGAGTAACTGAACCAAAGTGGCAGTTCATAAACTCCCATTAATCCGTAAAAATTGGATACCCTCACATCACCTAAAACCACCACGGTGATCACAGCTATCAATTGCCCAATGAGCTTTTGATATGCCGTCAATTCGACCAAGTCGTCTCTCAAACCAAGAATAAACATGATAGACAATCCCAAAAGGAAAAATCTGATTTCTACCAATTGCAGGTAGTTCAACCAAATGAGAATCCCTCCTAAAAGCCCAATGAAAATGGCAATCCCTCCCATAGAGGGCACTGAATATTTATGGATCTTTCTACCTCCCGGCTTATCCAATAAATTTCCTTTTTTTATGAGAAATATTAGCAAGGGTGTTAATATAATCCCTATGAAAAAAGCAGTCAGTACAGAAAATAATACTAATAGCATAGAAAAGTATTAAAGGTAATCAATATGTAAAACTTGGCATCGGTGAAGGCTTCACCATTCTTAAATCATCAACAAACAGCTAAGAATATTAATATTCTTTTTCTATTTTTCAAATATACTAATTTTTTATCAAATTCCTCGATTGTAACAATTCATTAATATTGCTTTACTCAGAATTTCAACTATTTAAGGCAATGGAGATACGTCTCTTTTCAAGATAAAACGCTATTTCTGGGAACCAGGGTTTATCCTCATGGGGAATACAGATCCCCTGCCTGAAAAACTTCCATGAACACAAGGAATCTGGTTAGGTAGCATATCCGATACCTGGCCTCGGAGAGCCGGCACATCCATAGCCATGAGTTTCTCCCATGATAAATCAACCCGTTCAGTGCCAATAGCGGGATCAATCATTTAACGGTATGAAGTATCCATTCATAAGAAGATGTCAATATTCTCTCCCAAAAAATATACCCTGAACCCTTCCTATCCGTGCCCATCCGTGGCAAGGCACATGTCCGGCAATCATAAGTAGGCAGATCCCCAACACTTTGGAACCTGCACAAAAAAGAAAAGGCCCTTCCGCAGTTGCGGAAGGGCCTGTATAAAAGCGGGCGGCGACCTACTCTCCCGGGTGTAACCCCAGTACCATCGGCGCGACAGGGCTTAACTTCTCTGTTCGGGATGGGAAGAGGTGGATCCCCCGTGCCGTACCACCCTAAGCTCTTCGTCCCGCCGGCATTTCTCAGGCGACGGAACAATATCCTTATTTCCTTTTTGGCTTTCGACATGACCAAAGATAATACAACGTGTCCACAGGCAAGCTTTCGGGCTATTAGTACTGCTCAGCTATGCCGTCTCCGGCTTTACACCTGCAGCCTATCAACGTCATCGTCTATGACAACCCTGTACGGAAACCTCATCTCGAGGTGGGTTTCGCACTTAGATGCTTTCAGCGCTTATCCCTTCCGGACGTAGCTACCCGGCAGTGCAGTTGGCACCACAACCGGTACACCAGCGGTCCGTCCAACCCGGTCCTCTCGTACTAAGGTCAGATCCTCTCAAGTTTCCCACGCCCGCAACAGATAGGGACCGAACTGTCTCACGACGTTCTGAACCCAGCTCGCGTGCCACTTTAATGGGCGAACAGCCCAACCCTTGGGACCTTCTCCAGCCCCAGGATGTGACGAGCCGACATCGAGGTGCCAAACCTCCCCGTCGATATGAGCTCTTGGGGGAGATCAGCCTGTTATCCCCAGAGTACCTTTTATCCTTTGAGCGACGGCCCTTCCATACGGTACCGCCGGATCACTATACCCGTGTTTCCACCCTGCTCGGCTTGTCGGCCTCGCAGTCAAGCTCCCTTATGCTATTGCACTCCGCGCACGGTTACCAAGCGTGCTGAGGGAACCTTTGGAAGCCTCCGTTATCCTTTTGGAGGCGACCACCCCAGTCAAACTACCCACCAAGCAATGTCCCCGCCTCTGGCGGGTTAGACACCGGACAAACAAAGGGCCGTATTTCAACAGTGGCTCCGGAACGCCTGGCGACGCCCCTTCACGGCCTCCGGCCTATCCTACACATTGTTTGCCCAATGCCAATGCTAAGCTGCAGTAAAGGTTCATGGGGTCTTTCCGTCCCGTTGCGGGTACGCGGCATCTTCACCGCGACTACAATTTCACCGAGCTCATGGCCGAGACAGTGCCCAGATCGTTACACCATTCGTGCAGGTCGGAACTTACCCGACAAGGAATTTCGCTACCTTAGGACCGTTATAGTTACGGCCGCCGTTTACCG
>NC_019904.1:1870000-2105000 GCF_000325705.1 Echinicola vietnamensis DSM 17526
GCTGTATCCTTCCGATTACTGGCGTATCCGAAATATTACGTTGGGATATGACCTCGGACGGCTTATTGCCAATGAAAAATTGCTTTCTGGCGCCCGGGTTTATATGACAGCTGAAAACTTCTTTGGCGGGGATAAATACACCGGAGGGTTTAATCCTGAGGCGGTAAACAGTGATGGGGACGATTATGGCGCATTCCCCTTGTCCAAATCAATTGTATTTGGTGTCAACCTGAAGTTTTAACCCAAAAGAACAAGAACAATGAAAAAGTTGAATAAACTCTATATTACGCTGTTGGGCTTGGCCACTGGAGCAATGGTTTCCTGTGAAAGCAAGCTGGACCAGTCTCCGATTTCATCTATCGGTTCCAATGCCTTTTATCAGAACGAATCAGATTTTATAAAAGGGCTTACAGGTGCGTACAATGGCCTGAATGCTTATCCCATCAACCACTTTGAACTGAGTGAAGTGCGTTCGGATAATATTTACTCTCCAGGGACAGCGGGGGTCAGGGATTATAACCTGATCAATAATTTCAATACCAACTTGGCGACGGCGGGGATAATGAACTCCACTTGGAATGGCCTGTACAATAATATCATGCGCGCCAATACCATTTTGGACAACATCAGTCCTGATGTCCTTCCTGATGAAGCGATGCGCAGTAGGATTGAAGCAGAGGCCAAGTTTTTGCGGGGCTTATATTACTTTGATTTGATCAGGTTTTACGGAAAAGTGCCGCTTTTCGACCGGCCCGTGACGCCACTGGAAGCATTGGAGATTCCAAGAAGCCCCGTAGCAGATGTTTATGGGTTGATCATAGCCGACTTGGAGTTTGCAATCGATAACTTACCAGACGAATATACCAGTGCGGGTGATTTGGGCCGGGCGACTTCCCATGCGGCAAGAGGCTTGCTGGCCAGGGTATACATGACCCGTTCCGGTACACAGCTGCATCCAGACGGTCCCGTGCTCGGCACCAATGAGTGGAGTGAAGCCCTGACCTTGCTGAATGAAATCATCAATAGCGGCCAATTTGACTTGGTGGATGATTATGCAGATATCTTTGCCTATGATAATGAAAACAATGAAGAGATCATCTTTGATATTCAGTTTTTAAGTGGAGGCCTTGGGGTAGGCGGTGAGTATGTGCAGTATCACTATCCTGAAGCCTTTGCCCGATCCAATGGAATTCCATTTGCTGGCGGGACCTTCCCTGATGCACCCAAGACTGTTTCTGCGGATTTGATGGCTTCCTATGAATCCGTCGATGTGCGGGATGATTTCTCGGTTTGGGTAAATTATACCGACGCCAATGGCAATACCGTTCAGGATAGGTTTATCAAGAAATACCTGGACTTGGATAACCTTGGTGTGGACCGATTTGACTTTGAGTTGAACTACCCGGTCATCCGCTATGCCGACATCCTGTTGATGAAAGCAGAAGCCTTGAGCAAAAGTGGTGGCTCCCAAACTGAAATTGACGAGATCGTCAACGAAATCCGGGGTCGAGCAGGCATCAGCACACCCATTTCCAATGTCACGTATGATCAGATCATGGAAGAGCGAAGAAGGGAATTTATCGGTGAAGGCTTGAGGTGGCATGATTTGGTGCGTTCTGGAATGGCCATCGATGTAATGCTGGATTGGATCGCCACGGATGATTCCGGAAATAAGATTTCTACGGACATCACGTCGGACGATATGATTTATGCCGTGCCGATCAATCAGCTGGACGTAAAAGAGGGCCTGTATGAGCAGAATCCAGGCTATTAGAAGTACGAAGTATTAGGTACGAGGACAGTATTAAGATAGATGAAAGAGTCAAGAAGATAGATGAAAGATAGATGAAAGCCATCCGCTAACGGCGGGTGGCTTTTTGATGGAAAAGGTTAAAATAACTCAATTTATGAAACGAAGGGATTTTCTCGGATATACCGCCATGTTACCTGCAATGGCCATGTTTCCATCTTCCTTGGAGCCTTTGCTCCGTGGAGATCCAGTATCAGCGTTTGCCAAACGCCTGGAGCCAATGCACCGATTACTGGAGACGGAAGGGTATTACGTTTGGGGTACCAGTCCCATTTATGATCAAGCAGGAAAAGTCCATGTGTTTTACTCAAGGTGGAAGTCGGAATTTGGCATGGGAGGATGGATCCATCAATCTGAAATCGCCCATGCGGTGGCCGATCGGCCGGAAGGGCCCTATACGTTTCAAGAAGTGGTGCTTTCTCCGAGAGGAGGAGATCATTGGGACGCCACCACTTGTCATAATCCGCATATCAAAGCAGTAAACGGTAAGTTTTACCTCTTTTACATGGGCAACCATAACAAGCGGACCAATACCAAGCGCATTGGCTTGGCGATGGCAGATTCCTTGGATGGCCCGTGGAAGCGACCAGACAAGCCGCTGTTGGAAGCAGGGGAAGAGGGGAGTTGGGACGATCACTGTACCACCAATCCGTCCTTTGTCCAACACCCGGATGGGCGGTGTTTTCTGTATTACAAATCGTGGAATACCTATGAATATGAGCATTATACCGATCCTAAAATACGTGGAAACCGAAAATATGGCTTGGCCATAGCTGATCAACCGGAGGGGCCTTATAGAAAGTATGATGGAAATCCCATCATCAACTATGCGGATAAGGGCGACAATATCCAAGCGGAAGATGGGTTTGTCTGGTTTCAAGAGGGCAAATTCCGAATGCTCATGCGGGATATGGGAATTTACAATCACCAATATGGGCTTTACCTCGAATCCGAAGATGGTATCCATTTCAGTGATCCGCCGGAGATTGCCTATTACGAAACGGATCATTATTTTAGCCAGCCCCCAAAGCCTGGTCATTTGTCGAAGTATGGTCGGTTTGAGCGGCCACAGCTCCTCTTTAAGGATGATCAGCCGGACTACCTCTTTTTGACCAGTCAGGGGGGAGCGTTCATGACCTCGAGTACCTATCTATTTAAAATAAAAGACTAAACCATCATGTATTATTCAAAGGGCAATAAGCTACTTTTTTTGTTTGCGTTTCTGTTGTGCTTCCTTGGCAGTATTTATCACATAACGGCACAAGAATATTGGCATGACATTCCTAGGGAAGTACGGTATTCCCCAGAGGGAAAGGATTTTGTCATCCAGAATGGAGCGCGCAGGTTTAATCGTGCCCTCTACGGCTACCATTCGGATTTTCGCACAGAAGCGGGCGATCAGCCATTGTTTTCTTTTTACCTGCCCGGCATGGGAGGGCATTTTAGGATCGGCGTCCAAGTAGATGGACAATCCATATGGCTCCATGAAGCCGAGCAGGTAAAAGCCAGCTATAGGGCCGGCATGATGATGTATGCCATTGCTGATCCACGCTGGGGCAATGCAACAGTCAGTGTCAACGTAATGCCCTTACGTGCTCAAGAAGGTGCCATTTTTAGGACAGAAACGGAGGGATTGCCTGAAGGGGCTGAATTGGTTTTTGTCTACGGTGGTGTGACCGGTAAACGTTTCAGCAGGATGGGGGACCTTGGTGCTGATCCACCTTCTGTTTTTGACCTTACAGTAGAGAAGTGCCAAGGCAATGATATTGAAATCAATAGCCAAAATGAAATGATATTGGCTTATGGCGAGGCCAAAGATGGCGAAGATCGCCCACGTATGTTGGCCACCTTTCCATCTTCGGCACAACTTAAACGTGCAGCACCGGAAAAGATGGGCAGCCCAGCCACTTTATGGGAATCAGAAGTGGTAGAAGCTCCGGTATTGGCAGGTAAGGTTGCCGCAGGAGAGGAGGCGCATTATGTTGCCATTTACCGCCCCGGATTTCGGGAATTGCCTTATGGAGAATTGGCGACAGCTTATGCCCAAGCGGATGAAGCAAGAAGCCAATTGGCCAATCGCATTCAGGTAGAAACGCCGGATCCTTATATAAACACGATTGGAGGTGCCTTGGGCATCGCGGCGGACGCCATATATGATGCCCCAGCGTACGTCCATGGAGCAGTGGCCTGGCGAATGCCCCTTCCGGGCTGGAGGGGTGCATATGTGGCCGATTGGATGGGCTGGCATGACCGTGCCAAGACGCATTTCGACGGGTATCTGGCATCCCAATATTTGGAGCCCAGTGGGACAAGAAATGATCCTGACACGGCCAAACACCTGGCACGACAGGTGGAGAAGACCGGTAAATCCATCTTTAACCGTGGCTATCTCAGCCGCCGTCCGGGATCCCCATCCTCTCCGCACCATTATGACATGAACCAAGTGTTTTTTGATCAGTTGCTGCGGCACTTTGATTGGACAGGGGATAAGGCTTACTTGCAAGCCGTGTGGCCGTCCATCGAGCGACATTTGGCTTGGGAGAAACGAAATTTCGATCCCGACGGAGATGGCCTATATAATGCTTATGCCAGCATCTGGGCCAGTGATGCCCTCCAATACAACAGTGGAGGAGTGGCCCATGCATCCGCCTATAATTATTTTGCCAATAAAAAAGCCGCTGAGCTGGCGGCCTTTATTGGGGAGGACGGCAAACAGTATGCAGCAGAAGCAGAAGCGATCCTTAAGGCCATGAACGAAACCCTTTGGCTTCCTAGTGGCTGGTATGCCGAATACAAGGATTTTTTGGGTCCCCAAAACCTTCACCCTCAAGCAGGTGTTTGGTCCGTTTATCATACCATTGACAGTGAAGTGCCCGACCCTTTTCAGGCTTGGGAAATGACCCGCTATGTGGACAATCACATTCCACATATCCCGTTGGTGGCCGATGGACTGGAAGCAGGAGCTTTTCATACCCTTTCGACGACCAATTGGATGCCTTACACGTGGTCGGTCAATAATGTGGCCCTGGCTGAGGTGTTGCATACGAGTTTGGCCTATTGGCAAGCAGGAAATACCGACAAAGCATTTAACTTGTGGAAGAGTGCCTTGCTGGAAAGCATGTACTTGGGCGGCAGTCCAGGTAATTTTCAGCAATTGTCCTTTTTGGATGCGATGAGAAGCGAGCTGTACCGGGATTTTGCAGATGCAGTTGGCATGGGAGCGAGGTCGCTTATCGAGGGGCTTTTTGGGATAAAGCCCGATTTGATGAACAACCGGTTGGAGATCAAGCCAGGCTTTCCTGCCGATTGGGATAAGGCTTCCCTGAGCACTCCGGATGTGGGAATTGACTTTAAGCGAAGCGGTGAAGAGGATCATTATACGGTTACCAATAGGTTCGGTCAGGAGATGACCCTGGAGCTGGTGGTGCGGGCCAAGAAAGCAGCCATAAAGCAAGTTTTGGTCAATGGTCAGCCCGGGGAGTGGCGGGTTTTGGCAAACCAAGTGGGTAAGCCTTCCATTATGATCAAGGCGCCCTTGGCAGAGAAAACCCGTATTTCCATATCTTGGAAAGGCACGCCGGTTGAAGTTTTTAGCTTTCCTCAACAGGTTACGGTGGGAGAAAATTTGGTGATAGAAGGGCAAGATGCTGAAGTGCTGAAGTGGCATGATCCGGAGCAGGTGTTTATGGAAAAAGCAATCGCAGATCATGGATTTGAAGCCAAGGTGGGCGAACAAATTGGTGACAAGACCTATTTTGTCAAATTGCACCAAGGTGAATTGACTTGGTGGGAGCCGATCCCCGTAAAAGTTCTGCCAAAGGTGGAAATTACTCCTGCAAATAGCACCTCTTCTTCAGCATTGGCCTTTACGGTCGCCAACCACCAAAAGCAGGCCTTGCCCGTATCCATTCACGTGAATGGCAAACCGTGGAAAGCGGCATTGACCTTGGCGCCGACAGCAGAACAAGCATTTGATGTCCAAGAACTATCCATGCTTCAAACAGGAACTAATTTGGTGGAGGTTTATGACGATGGTGAGTTGATGGCAAGGCAGCAGGTGACCAATTGGGCGTTGGGCGCATCCACCAGAAGCTTGGAGCCAGTGGACCTTTCTAATGCCCTGAACGACAAGGTCACGTCCATTTTCAGAAATAAATACCTAAGTCCGCGTTCTCCTTATCCTACCTTACAGATCCCTGTCCAGGGAATGGGGGATTGGGCATCGTATGCAGCTTATATGGATATCGATGACCAAGGGCTGCGAAAATTGGCGGGTAAGGCTGATCAGTTTGTTTTGCCCCAAGGCATTCCCTTCAGCACTCCGGGAGATTCCACCAAAAACAACATCCTGTTTGCTTCTTTATGGGACAATTACCCCGAGCAGGTAAGTGTAGCGTTGTCGGGAAAGGCCAGCCATGCGTACCTTCTGATGGCGGGATCTACCAATCATATGCAGAGTCGAATGGAAAATGGCCAAGTGATCGTTCACTATCAAGATGGCAGTCAAGAGGTCTTATCGCTTCGGAATCCTGAAAGTTGGTGGCCGATAGAACAGGATTATTTCATTGATGATCATGCCTTTGCGCTAGGAGTGCCCCGGCCGGTTCGGGTTCACTTGAAAACCGGAAAGATCAGCCGTGAAGCCCATGATGACTACACCGCTATCGATCATTTTACCACCTATGGGATAGATGGCGGAGCCGCTACGGTGTTGGATTTGCGCTTGGATCCGGCCAAGGAGCTAAAATCCTTGGAAGTAAAGGCCACTACCATTGAGGTGGTCATCGGATTGATGGCCGTTACGTTGGAGAGGGAATGAAGGAGTGTGGAGATGTGAGAAGTGAGACATGAGGCATTAGAACCAAGAAGGCTGTACCCGGGTTGTGCTGGGGCTCTGCCCCAGGACTGGCAAGCTTTGAGTCTCTGACTCAATTAAGCTGTTCCATGTTTGTAATCCTCTATTCGCAATGTAATGCGCAATTTTCTAATCTTTCAATTTTTAATTGTCACCCTGAGCCCTTCGACAAGCTCAGGATAAACTAAAGTTGAAGGCTAGTGTAGGACCTTGACTCCGCTCCGCCTGACCTCACTTAATTTCATTAACTTAAGAGTATTGAGGGGGGAGGGTACTGTTTCCTAACTTGGGCTTGGATCCTGCCCCGGTACAATCAAGTTTGGAGTAGGCGTGGGCGGCCTTCGGCTACGCTCAGGTGCCCATCGCGGTAGGGATGAAAAAGGGAAAATGCCGACCAGGTTCATGGCCTGACATCCAACCTAGGATCCTTTGAACCATTCCGATCTAATAATTTACCAGCTGGTGCTGCAATAGCAGTCCCAGCTTGGTCAAGGCAGTGGCGGTCTGTTCGTTCCAGTCCAGGCCAAAGCTTAGCCTGAGGCAATTTTTGTACTGGTCTCGTAGGGTAAACATTCTTCCCGGGGCGTATTTGATGCCTAAAGTCAGTGCAGGCTGATAGAGCAATGACGTGTCGATTCGTGGATCAAGCTCGACCCAAAGCAAAAATCCGCCATTGGGGAAGGTGGTTTTGGTGTTTTCGGGAAAATATTCCTGGATTATCTTCAGGTACTTGAGGAGGTTATGATGCAGGGTAACCCTGAGCTGCCTGAGGTGGTTTTCATAGCGTCCCTTGTCCATAAACCTGGCGACCACTTCGTGGGAAAGCGAGGGACTGGATACCTGATGATAAAGTTTGGTTTTGAGTACTTTGTCCCTGTATTTTCCTGGAGCAATCCACCCTACCCGATAGCCCGGGGCCAAGGTCTTGGATACGGCGCTGCACCATAAGACGATTCCTTCCCGGTCAAAACTTTTGCAGGAAAGTGGTCTTTCCGTGCCAAAATATACATCCCCGTACAGGTCTTCCTCAACAAGGGGCACTTGGTGGGTGGTGCAAATATTGACCAGCGCCCTTTTGCATTGAGAAGACATGCTGTACCCCAAGGGATTGCTAAAGTTACTGACGACAATCACGGCGGCAATGGCGGTTTGTTTCAGGGTCTTTTTGACTTCTTCCATGTCAAGCCCATGTTCGCCATGTGTGGGCATTTCCACGACTTCCAGTCCCAAGCTTTGGGCCAACTGTAGGGTGCCAAAGTACACGGGGCTCTCTGTGAGGATGCGGTCTCCTTTTTTGGTGATGGACATGAGTGCTAAGGCCAGGGCATTCATGCAGCCACTGGTGGTGACCAGGTCGTCCGGGGAGAGGGCATGATGCCACAGGGACGTCCGCTGGGCTACTTGGCGGCGAAGGTAGTCATTGCCCGTAATGGGCTCATACTGCACACAAGCATCCGTCAAGTCCAACATGGTCTCACGGACGATTTTCTTCAGCCGGGCAATGGGCAGCATGTTCGTGGAAGGAACTCCGATAGCGAAATTTACGGTTGGGCTGGGTTCATCATGTGCCCCATAGACTTGCTGGATGAGGTCTTCGATATCCCCTGTCCCTTCTTTTTGGGTCGGATGGTAAACAACGGGCGTTTTCTTGCCTTGATTAGGATGATAGGTGACATAATAGCCACGTTTGGGCTGGGCTTCCACGAGTCCTTTTGCTTCCAGCAGGTACAAGGACTGCAGGATCGTGCTTATGCTCATGCCAGCGCTACGGTGCAGCTCCCTCACTGAAGGCAGTTTCTCCCCAAATCGGTAGGTTTCACTTTTGATTTGCTTTTCAAGCTCGGCGGCTAGTTTTTCGTATAGGTTCATGGAAATAGATGGTAGACGTGAGGTTAAAGTAAGGAGTATTGAGTATTGAGTATTAAGTCTTGAGATCGACACAGGTCGAGTCATCTGTATGCTCATCTGCTATCCCCTCATTTCGTACTTCTTACTTTTTCCTATCTGTTATGGTCAAAAATACAAAAACTGTATCTGTAATGAACTGAAAAGGTTTTTTAATTTTGGATAAAATCAAAATAATCATCTGAAAAATAACGGGTATGGAAATTAAAAGGCAGTTAACGTCTCAGTGTGCCATCAAACAGTTTAATTTTAATCAATTTCAATTTGGCGTAGAGGCTACAGATCACATGCTGGTGGCCAGGTACAGTGATGGCCATTGGCATTCGGCGACCATTCAGCCTTATGAACAGCTGGTTTTATCTCCTTTGGCAATGTGTCTTCATTATGGGCAGACGGTCTTCGAGGGGCTGAAAGCTTACCGGCAGGAAGATGACACCATCAGTATTTTCCGCCTAGCGCGCCACCACGAGCGGATCAATCAGTCTTTGCGCAGGATGGCGATGCCGGAAATACCCGAGGAACTTTTTGAAACAGGAATCAGGGAATTGGTGGACTTGGAGCAGGAATGGATCAGGGGAGGGGAAGGAAACTCCCTTTATATCCGGCCGTTTGTGATTGCGACTGAAGCGCGATTGGGGGTCAGTATCTCTACCGATTATTTGTTTATGGTGGTATGCACACCGATGGCTGCTTACTATGCGAAGCCCCTGAAGGTAAAAGTGGAAAGGCACTATACTCGAGCAGTCCCAGGAGGGGTAGGGGCAGCCAAAAATGGCGGGAACTATGGCGCGGCCTATTACCCCGCCCATTTAGCGCAGCAAGCAGGGTTTGACCAGGTGATTTGGACCGATGCCCGTGATCACCAGTTCGTGGAAGAATCCGGGACGATGAACCTCATGTTTATCATAGATGGGGTCCTGCTGACGCCACCGGCAGGAGAAACGGTTTTGGCTGGTGTGACGCGGGATTCGCTGCTGAGCATCGCAAGGGACATGGGCTGGCCAGTGGAAGAGCGGCCAATCAGCTTGAAGGAGCTAGAGGAGGCTTTTAGCACAGGGAAGAAAGTAGAGGCCTTTGGAGCCGGAACGGCAGCAGTGGTAGCCCCTTTGGAGCTTATCCAGATAGATGGCCAAGATTTTCGGCCCTATATCGCCGAGGATGCTCAGATGTACCAATTGAAAGCTCGACTGTCAGCCATCCGTGCCGGGAAGGAGAAAGATCCTTATGCTTGGAATACCGTGCTGGAAAAAGCCTTGACAAAGTAAGCGGAAAAGTCTCAAAAGTCTGAAGACTTTTGAGTGTACTGGTCCAGGTCTGAAGACTTGGACCAGTTTGTTTTTTACCTGGGTATAAGAGCTGCAAAAATAAAAGTTGTCTTCTGAGGTGATATTTGGTTAGATTGTGACACATGATAATGTATACCAAGGCAATTGATTATGAGGAATATATTGAAAACCCGTAAAGGCAGGGAGGAGTTTTTCCTGAAGATGTATTATGAGTCATTTCCATCCGTCGCCCGCTATGTGAGTAGGCGAGGAGGTTCGATGGAGGATGCAAAGGATGTCTTTCAGGAAAGTTTGATGATCTATTACGAGCAGTTGGTAGCAGGAAAAAAGGTTCACGAGCATGAGGGGTATCTTTTTGGCGTAGCCAGGCATCTTTGGTACAAGCGTTTTCGTGAAGCTTCATCTTTGCCGCTTGTAGCAGATGAATCAGCGCTGTCACAGGTCACGGATAGTGAGCAGGACAAAGCAGACAAACCTTTGCACCTATTGAGCTTTCTCCAATCAGCAGGTGAAAAATGCATGGAGATGTTAAGGTCATTTTATTACGATCGACTTTCGATGGATGAAGTTGCCCACCGATATGGATATCGAACCACACGGTCTGCCACGGTGCAGAAATTTAAATGCCTGGAAAAAGTACGAGCACAAGTAAAAGATAAATCACTGACCTATGAGGACTTCACTACGTGAAATTAGGGAACTGGAAAGATTCATCCAGGGCATCTCCTTACCAGAAGAGCGGCTACTTATGGAAGCCAAAATGCAGCTGGATACCTCCATGCCCCAGAAAATTAACCGTCAGAAAATGGCTTATCAGCTCGTGCGTGACTATGGAAGGGAGAAATTACGGGAAGAAATTCGGAATGTCGAGCATGAGCTTTTTGAGGCTCCCCGACACCAAGGATTTAGAAAGCGAATTGTTAACCTCTTTAAAAGATAAAGGATGATTTCAGCAAATGCCTCACAGGTCGTCCCAATGGTGATCGACCAGAACGATTATAGCGGAAGGGCCTACAATATTTTCAGTTTATTGCTCAAGGAGCGGATCATTTTTTTGGGAAGTGCCATCAATGATCAAGTGGCCAATTTGGTGGTGGCCCAGCTACTGTTCCTGAACAGCCAAGACACCAAAAGGCCAATTAGCCTGTATATTCAGAGCCCTGGGGGGAGTGTCTATGCGGGGATGGCGATATATGATACGATCCAGATGATTTCGGCACCGGTGATCACGTTGGCAGTGGGGTTTACGGGAAGTATGGCGACGGCCTTGCTCACAAGTGGGGCAAAAGGCAAACGCCAAGCCCTGTCACATGCCACTATCCACATGCACCCTACCAGCGGAGGATCCAAAGGTTATACGGAAGATGTCAGGATAGCGACCAAGGAGCAGGAGCGTCTTCAGGTCCAGCTTTTTCATATTATTGGCAACAATATCGGCCATAAATGGCAGGAAATCGAGGAGTTGTTTCTCCGAGACCGTTATATGAGTGCGCCGGAAGCCAAAGAATATGGCTTGGTAGACGAGGTACTCGGAAACACAACGGATATTGTCCAACTGCAAAACATGCCTTTTGGGGTAAGGTTTTACGAGGACGTTTCATAATCAAGCATGGGGTTACTCGATAGGCAAAAGTCTTCAGACTTTTAAGCCCCCATGCCCAAGTCCCCGACTTGGGCATGGGGGGCAATTTTTCAATCTTCCAATCTTTTAATTTTCCAATCATCAATCCTCCACCAAATACCCCTTCAAGTCACAATCTTCCAATCCTTGGATGCCCTGCACTACAGCTTTAGCATTGTATTTGGCCCCGTCTAGAATGGTGTGGGTGTGGTCGGTGTCATTGAAGAAATGGGCCCTCACATAGTCCTCGCCAAGTTCGTCATAGCCATCGGCAATGATGTTGTTCAGGTCGATAAAGCAAGCTTCTCTGGCTTCTGCGGCCTGTTTAGCCCATAGGCCATAGCTGTCATTTGCACGGTTTACTTTTCCGTCTTTCCAGTTGTTTCTCGGGATGAGGGAGCAAACAATCGGTGTGGCTCCGGCTGCTTTGGTGGCGGTGATCATTTGTTTGAGGTATTGGCCATAACTGTAGACGGTTTCATATTGCTCCGTGATGGGGTTGTAGATTTCCTCTGCCGCCGTATCGGCACTTCGGATGGTCCCTCTGGCGCGATGGCTGTCATCCAGTGGGCTGCTATCATTATGGCCAAACTGCATGATGACATAATCGCCAGGTTCGAGTTGCTCGCGGACTTTTTCCCAAAGGCCATAGGTCTGGTACGTTCGGCTGCTGGTGCCGCCCAGTGCGTGGTTTTGGACTTTTATCCGATCCAGGTCAAAGTAAGGAGCCATATAATCACCCCAGCCCCAGAGCCCGCCAGCGCCATCACCTTGGCCGTTTTTGACCGTAGAGTCTCCGATCAAGTAGAGGGTTGGCTTGTCCTTGGAGAGATAGGCTTTTAGGGAGCAATCTTCCAGGGCCTTAATGCCCTGAACCACTGACCAAGCATTGATCCGTGCCCCGGCCTCGTTGGTATGGGTATGGTCTTTCTCGAAGAGGGAAGGCACCACCTGTGGCCCCCATTGATCGTATTGATCGGCGACGATGCTGTTGAGATCCACGAAATGGGCCCCGGTTTTACGGGCAATCTCCTTGGCCCATTTGCCGTAATCTTGGTCCGCCCGCTCCACTTCGCCATCTTGGAATTTATTTCTGGGGATCATCGAGCAGATGATGGGCGTGGCGCCTTTTGCCTTGGCTTCCGTCACAAATTTCTTCAGGTACCAGCCATAAGTATGCACCGTTTCCGCTGTTCCGTCCGGCCAGGTGAGATCGACCGTTTCCTCTCCAGTGCCGGGAAGCACCCCGCGATAACCCGCTCTGGTGGTGTCGGGTTTGCTGCCTTCATTGTGACCAAATTGCATCATGACAAAATCGCCGGGCTGAAGGGCATCCAGCACCCGTTGCCATCGGCCTTCCTTCACAAATGTCCGGGTACTTCTTCCCGCCATGGCCTGGTTACTAACTGCCAACTGCGAGCTGTCGAAGAAATCATCGATAAATGTCCCCCAGCCCCATTGTCCTGGGCCACCGTCCCCGCGGCTGTTACGGACAGTACTGTCCCCGATGATATAAAGGGTGTGTTTTTCTGCTTTCGGCGTAAAAGCCATCAACAATGTCCATAAGATGATGCCTGCCGAGAGTCCATATTTTAGGTTTTTCATGATTGAAATATCCGTTGATTTGGGTTTGCATTTTTGGCTGATCAGTTCAACCAAGAAATAAATCTACCTAAATGCGCCAAAATTTCTGTACTGTAGTATATGGGGATCAAATGCAAAGAGGAATGCATATGCTTTCCCAAGGGCAAGGCATCGCTACGTTGGAATGTGAGTAGCGCGATCTCTCACTTCTTTTGTCCAAAGCAAAGGTTTGCACAGCAATATCCCCTACAGTACAGCACAGGAATTTTTTGGTAATGCTTAATTTTATATTTTTAAATCAGTCATTGATATCAAAGACCCAAACTTTACCATATCATTTATGAACGTCCGACAAATACTTAAACCAGGGATGATCGGGGCATTGGGCCTCGCCATTGCCTGCTCTCCTCAAACACAAGAAGATCAAGCGGCCAGCACCGAACCCAAAGAAGTGCTTACCGATACCAATACTCCATTGCACTTGCTGCAGCCAGATTACCCGGTGCCGTATGGCTTTCCGGAAGAAAAAGAAGTGAAGGCTGTGATCGATCGGGTATATGAATACCTGGATTCCACCACTCCTACGGAGATACTGGACAAGGAAAACGGGGCTCCCCTTTCTGATTTCAGCAAAGTAGATGGAAATAGCGTGTTGAAGCAAGGTGACTTCAGGCTGTTGAGCTATGAGTGGGGCGTGACCTATTCCTCCATGTTATTGGCTGGAGAGGTGACCGGTGACCAGCGCTATACCGATTATACCAAGCAGCGTGTCAAGTTCATCGCAGATCTCTATCCACAGTTTAAAAAGGTGGATGGCAAAGCGCATGCACTGCATTCCGTGCTCTATCCAGGAGCCTTGGATGATGCCGGGGCCCTTTGTGCGTCATTTATCAAAACATCGATGACAGGAGTGGATGCTGATGTCCGGCCGGTGGTGGATAATTTTATGGATTATATCATGAACGGTCAGTTCCGTCTGGAGGATGGTACGTTGGCCAGGAATAGGCCCCTTAAGAATACCCTGTGGTTGGATGACCTTTACATGAGCGTACCGGCCATTGTGCAAATGGGCAAGCTGACCGGGGAGCAAAAATACTTTGACGAAGCCGTTCGGCAAATCAAGCTTTTTTCAGGCCGTATGTTCAACGAAGAAAAAGGTCTTTATATGCACGGATGGGTGCAAGGGATGGACGAGCATCCGCAATTCCACTGGGGACGTGCCAATGGTTGGGCAATCCTGACCAAAGTGGAAGTGCTGAATGCATTGCCTGAGGATCACCCGGGAAGGCCGTTTGTGTTGGACTTGCTCCAAAAACACATCAAGGGACTTGCCAAGCTGCAGTCTGGTTCAGGCTTTTGGCATCAATTGCTGGACAAAAGCGATTCTTACTTGGAGACTTCTGCGACAGCCATCTACACGTACTGTATCGCCAAAGCCGTCAATGAAGGCTGGGTAGATGACCAAGCTTATGCCCCCATGACGTTATTGGCCTGGAATGCCGTCAGCACCAAAGTAAATGACAAAGGCCAGGTTGAAGGGACTTGTGTCGGTACGGGAATGGGCTTTGATCCAGCGTTTTACTATCATCGTCCCATCAATCCTTATGCGGCCCATGGTTACGGTCCCGTCATCGCAGCAGGTGCAGAAGTAATCCGCATGCTCCAAATGCATGATTTCGAAATTAACGACAGTTCAGTACAACTGCTGGATGAGTCCTCAAAAGGCTAATAGTTGACCTTTCTGATAACGAAATGACAAGCCCTGTGGTGACCTACCACAGGGTTTTGTTGTTTTTAGGGAGCAGAGCCGTCGCTTGCAACGATCGACGGTTTTTGGATAGATTTGTCCGATCCAAGCATGGGCCAGCTTTTGGGGTGTTATCAAATTTCATCCTATTCTGAAACATTAAGCAGCCATAAGAAAGAAGGTTATGGGTTAATTTTGACCTAGATCAAACCAATGAACCCCATTCCCTATGTACCAATCAATTTATATCCTGCTGTTTTTACTTTTTGGCTGCAATACCACTTCAGATGGCAGCCCTGTTTCGGAACTGGTCGATGATGAAGGTGTCAGCCCCCTTTCGGTGGTGGGCACGCAACTGGTAGATGAGCATGGCGATTTGGTCTCGCTGCGAGGAGTGAGTTTTGGATGGCACAATTGGTGGCCAAGATTTTACAATGCGAATAGCGTAAAATGGTTAAAAAAAGACTGGCACGTCAATGTGGTCCGCGCGGCCATGGGAGTGGAGCCTGAAGACGGCTATTTGGAGCGTCCGGCATGGGGGATGGAGAAAGTAAAGGCGGTCGTGGAAGCGGCTATAGCGGAAGAAATTTATGTGATCATCGATTGGCATAGCCATCATATCCATTTGGAAGAAGCGAAGGAATTTTTTGTAAAAATGGCCACTAAATATGGAAATCATCCGAATGTGATTTATGAAATCTACAATGAACCGGAGGATGACACTTGGCCGGAAGTCAAGGCATACAGTGAGGAAGTGATCAAGGCTATCAGGAAAGTGGATGCCGATAATTTGATTTTGGTAGGATCTCCACATTGGGGTCAAGATGTGCATTTGGCCGCAGATGATCCCATTATCGGCCATGAAAACCTGATGTATACGCTGCACTTTTATGCTGCTACGCACAAGGAACCTTTAAGGAAACGTGCCGATTATGCTTTATCGAAAGGGCTGCCATTGTTTGTGTCAGAATGTGCATCCATGGAAGCTTCCGGGGATGGAAAAATCGATCAGGCTTCGTGGGAGGCTTGGTACACATGGATGGAGCAAAATGGCATCAGCTGGCTGACATGGTCAGTTTCAGACAAGGACGAGACCTGTTCCATGCTCCTTCCTTCCGCATCATCTTCAGGAGGTTGGGGAGATGGTGACCTAAAAGCATGGGCTACGCTTACCAAGCGATATTTATCTCAGCATCAATAATAAAAAAATCCTTTGGCAAAATATTAAGTGTAAATTTTACATTTTAAAATTTCATCTTTAAATTGCCTTTGATTATAGAAGGCTGATCACACGAGAGAGCAGTTGCTCTGATCAGTTGAATCATCGAAATAAGCATTATCAAACCTATTAACCTGTTGATCTGAGGCGGATTTGCAATCATCCCTGGGAGGTTTTTTAAAATCTCCCACATGCTATAATTGTTTAACTTAGCGAAATGGGAACTCAGGTTATTAAACCCCTAATTAGTTTCACCTCCTATCTGTAATTTTCGGATAGGAGGTTTTTTTATTTAGGTAAATGAAGGGAAGCTGAAAAGGGATCAAGCAATATTTCTGGGGGGATGATTTTCGACATGCTCTTCTGAAAGAAAATTTTACACCGCTAAAACGATGGTTTTCCTCCATCCGTACGAATGGGTTTTAGCAGGAAGTTGTGGGGAATAGGGCAGTCAATGCGGCTAAAACGGAAAACGTTGGTTGGGCTAATTTACCATGGGCTTCACCCATGGCTATGAATGTGCCGCCCCTTTGGGGCTATCTTTCGAGGTTACATCATACACCATACCGCGGATCAAGCAATATTGCTGAGGGCAGCTTTATTTAAAAGGATGCTATTTCATCTATGAACTGGATGAATCCAAGCGTTGCCGAAAAGCCCATTTCGTAGCCAAAGGTATGGGCGTCGTAAACTTTTAAGTCATGTAACCTACGGATAAAAGATTTGAACACAGATTTGCAACGCCTTAAGCATCCTATCAGTGTTCATCCGTGGCCAAATAGCCACCAAAGGTGACGAAGAACATATTTACCCATCTATTGATCATCAAGTCGGGGTTTACCAAACTTTTGAGCTAGGCTTTCAGCCTGAAAGGAAGAAATTATGAGGCCTGCACCCCAAGGCTTTGCCTTGGGCTAGCGTGATAAAAGGCTTTCAGCCTTCGGTTCTAGCATGGGATTCGGGGACTACCAATTTTTACTTAATGGCAAAACATTGGATAAATAAACATGCCACAACGCCCCAAAGGCACCAAGTGCACGTTGGTCCTGCATGGAAAGGAATGTAAAATTGCTTTTTGTCTTAGCGCCTCCTATGTTTGAATAATCTCCTAAATTTAAAGGAAAAAGTGGTGAGAGATGGGAGCGAATTTGCGCCTAAATAGCCATCACAGGTATATTCTCGCTAAGATATTGCCCCATCTCTTTCTTTCTCTTAGAGTTTAAACAGAATGTAAGGCATATCGTCATTTACCCGATATAGCAACAATAACCAAACTGGAGAAAAGACGGAGAGAGACATCCACTTGTTTAGTGTTAACCTTTTTCTCTTTTAACTATGAATGTACTAAAGCAAGTAATTGGAATTGATGTCGCCATGGGGGAATTGGTCTGCAATTTCAGCCTTCTAACTGATGAGCTCAAAATCAAGCTGAACTCCTGTGAGGTATTTAAAAACAAGCCAACCGGTTTTGTCAAATTACTCAAATGGGCTGAAAAACATAAGACTGCTGAGGGGGAGATCCTTTTTGTAATGGAAGCTACAGGTGTCTACCACGAAAAGCTTGCCCATTGGCTCCATGGCCAATCAAGAAAAGTGGCAATTGTGCTTCCCAATAAAATCAGCAATTATAGCAAGACACTTGATGTCAAGACCGTTACCGATAAAACTGCTGCTGAAGCGATAGCACGTTTTGGCCTGGAAAGACACCTTGAAACCTGGCTGCCCCCCAAACAGCTATTCAGGGAAATCAAACAGCTCACAAGGGAAAGAGAGCAGATCGTCGCCGAAAGGGTGGTGATCAAAAACCAGCTGCACGCAGAGAAGGTCCAGGCATTTCCAAACAAAAACTCGATTAAAAGACTGAATTCCAGGTTGAGATTGCTCAATAAACAGGAAGCCGAGATAAAAACCGAGATCAGACAGCTTATAAATCAAGATCAAAAAGTGAAACAGGATGTGGCCAATATGACCTCGATCCCAGGTGTTGGCGAACTTACCGCTGCCATAGTGTTGGCAGAAACCAACGGCTTTGAGCTGATCAAAAACAAAAGGCAATTAGCAAGTTATGCCGGTTTTGATGTAAAGGAAAAACAGTCTGGAATATCGGTAAAAGGCAAGCCCAAAATATCAAAAAAAGGAAACAGGTATCTCAGAAAAGCCGTGCATCTACCGGCCCTGTCAGCAGTGAAACACTGTGAACAATACAAAAACACCTATGCAAGATTAGTGGGCAGACATGGAATAAAAATGAAAGCTTTGGTTGCTGTCCAGAGAAAAATACTCGAACTAATGTATATCCTTTACAAAACCGAAACAGTTTTTGATCCGGATTATGAAGAAAAAAGAAAGGCCCCGCAAAACATCGCAGGACCTTTTGAATCTAGCTTAAGCTGATTTATATCCAAAGATAAAAAAATAAACTGTTTCTTGACATTTAACACAGAATCTTAGTGGCATACCATCCTTCCAATAGAAAAAGAGATCTATAGTCCCCAGAAATAAACCAAGTGTTAGTATGTGGTATGCATGATTTTTAGGGGATTTTCATCCTTTTTACCGGTGGCTTAACCCCAGCATATTTCCAGCTTCCAAAAAAGTTCCTCTTAAATGAGTGTTGGCAGGACACTTCATAACAGTTGTGTAGACAGGGGGTGTAGGATTTTTGTGGAAACCAGTCATGTTTATTTTGACATTATTGATGAGGGTAAAATAAGTTATCGGATATGATGTTTATGGCTTAAATTAAATTTTTTGTTACGTTTTTACCCTTATTTTTTACCAGTATAGTACAGTACAAGCCTTTTTTTATGGGAGGGTACATTCGTTCCCAACTTGCCCCTTATGGGCGAAATAGAAATCCTACAACTTCTTTGAGCAAGGAGGTTTTTTCCTGCCGAAATAAAATCGTTTTTAATCAATCAATATACAATGAGAAAAAAGCAAACCCCAAAAAACCGCATCAACACCAAAAAGTGGGTGTTGATGGCAATGGCTTTTGGAACGGTGGGAGCGAGTGGAGCGGGGATTTCCCCTGCGCTGGCTTCCGGGATGTCCAATCGTCTGGAGATGCGTGTTGATCAGCTAGAGAAGACCATTACAGGGACGGTGACCGCTGCGGCCACTGGAGAGACCCTTCCTGGTGTAAATATCCTGATCAAAGGTACTGGCAGTGGCACAGTAACTGATTTGGACGGAAACTTCACCTTGGAAGTTCCCAGTGATGAGACGGTACTGGTGGTGAGTTCCATCGGTTATGTGAAACAGGAAATTACGGTGGGTTCTCGGACCACGCTTGACATCGCGATGAGCGAAGATCTCCAACAATTGGGAGAGGTCGTTGTGGTCGGTTACGGTACACAAAAGAAGAGTGACATTACGGGGGCAATATCCCAGGTATCATCTGAAGAGCTGGAAGCCACGCCGATCCAGAATGCCCTTCAAGGGATCCAAGGCCGTGCGGCAGGGGTGGACATTGCCAGCAATGCCCGTCCGGGTGAAGTAGGCTCGATCCGAATTCGTGGTAGCCGTTCTATTGCCGGGGGCAATGACCCTTTGTACGTATTGGATGGGGTACCATTGCAGTCGGGCGGCATTGAGATGCTGAACCCTAATGACATCGAATCCATTGAGGTGTTGAAAGATGCCTCTGCATCGGCCATCTATGGTTCCCGAGCAGCCAATGGCGTGGTGTTGATCACTACGAAAAAAGGAAAAGACGGCCGTGCTCAGATCAACTTTGATGCATCCATGATGGTGCAAAACCTCAGGAACTTGGCAGATTATTACGATGCCGCAGGCTATGCCAACTATCGCAGGGATGCAGCCCGTGGTGCAGGAGCGTACGGCACAGCATATCCAAACCCACAAGATGATTTTGACTTTTTCGGCGCGGATGCCACCGCCTGGAACAATATCGCCAATGGCTATGACTGGGTGGACAGGGAAAACCTTATTCCTGCCATGCGTCCTACCACGGCTGCTGAACAGGAGATGTGGGGTGTTTCCGAGGTTCCCGCATATGATCCAAGCAGACTGGAAACGACAGACTGGACCGATTATGTGGAGCAGACGGGCATCACCCAGAATTATAACCTTAGCTCCAACTGGGGAAATGAAAAGACCAAAGCCTTTATTTCCGGTGGATATTTGGATCAGACCGGCACCAATGTCGGCCAAGATTACAAGCGATACAATGCCTTGGTGAACCTTGAGATCCAAGCGGTGGACTGGCTGAAACTTGGCGGCTCTATTAATGCCAGCTACAGCATCCAAAACTACGGGTATTCCGCAGGCGGTTCGAGGGGAAGTCGAACCATCTTTGAAGCCGCCTTGGGACAGCTACCTTTTGCGAAGCCTTACGATGCCAATGGCAATTATATCTTTAACCCGGGCGGGGATCCTAATATCGTCAACCCTATTCAGGATGGCGAATATGTGATCAACGAGCGTACCACCTTGCGGGCATTCGGTAGCTTCTTTGCAGAAGCAAAATTAGCCGAAGGCTTGAGGATTAAGACCATTTTTGGTCCGGATATCAGGAATTACCGAAATGGCCAGTTCCAAGCGGCACAGTCCAGTCTTCGAGGTGGAGGATCTGCTTCTTCGACCAATTATGCGCGATTGAGCCAAAGCCAAGCGTTTTCATGGACTTGGGAAAACTTGGTGTATTATGACAAGACCTTTGGCGATCACACCCTGAATGCGACCTTCCTGCAGAGTTCTTCTTACTGGAAGAGTGAAAACTCCGACATGACAGCTTCTGACCTTCCTTATGACAGTCAGTTGTGGTATAACCTTGGATCCACCAATCGCGGCGCACTGGATGGCTGGGGTTCCGGATTTTCCCAATATACCTTGATGTCTTATATGGCCCGGTTCAATTACTCTTATAAGGACCGATACCTGCTTACCCTGACTGGCCGGTCAGATGGAGCATCTGTCTTGAGTGAAGGAAATAAATGGGACTTTTTCCCATCGTTCTCCTTGGGATGGAAGATCCATGACGAGGCTTTTATGAGTGATGTGGATTGGGTAAACCAATTGAAATTGCGGATCGGCATGGGTACTGTGGGTAACCAAGCCGTGGCACCGTACAACACTGCAGGTGGACTGGTGCAAGTACCGTATGTTTTTGGTAGCGACCCAGCCAACGGTTATGTGACCGGAAATCCAAAAGGTTCTTCCCAAGGAGCGCTGCCAAACAGAAACCTTGGATGGGAAAAAACCAGACAATGGAACTTTGGGTTGGATTTTGGGCTGTGGAAAGACCGCCTTTACGGTAGTATCGAATACTATAATGCCGATACTTATGACCTGCTTTTGGATAAGACGCCAAACTCCGTTACCGGTTATAGCAATATAACCGTCAATGCCGGTAAAACCCGTAACAAAGGTGTGGAACTGACCTTGTCATCAGTCAATATTGATAAGAGCGATTTTAGTTGGATTACGGATTTCACCTTTTCCAGTAACCGCACCGAGATTGTAGAGTTGGAGAATGGAGCTGTGGATGACGTGAACAATCAGTGGTTTATCGGTAAGCCGATCAGTGTTTACTATGATTACAATAAAATCGGCATCTGGCAACAAAGTGATGCGGATCTATTGGCTCAATACAGCGAGAACGGGTCGGACTATGAGCCAGGTGATATCCGCGTGCAGGACGTCAATGGTGACAACCGAATCGATCCAAACAATGACCGTGTCATCTTAGGGCAGACGGCTCCTAAATGGACTGGTGGGATTACCAACACCTTTAATTATAAGAACTTTGAACTCTCGGCATTTGTGTATGCCCGATGGGGGAATTTAGTACAGGGTGGTGCTGTAGACATGTCCGGGAGGTATGCTTCCAGGATCATCGATTACTGGACACCGACCAATCCTACCAATGCTTATCCAAGAGCGGATTATAACAATGGTGGCCAGCCCATCCATTACAGTGCGATGAACTATCAAGACGGTTCCTTTGTGAAAGTTCGGTTTATTTCGCTGGGGTATACTTTCCCTCAAGACATTATCGGTAAATGGGGGATGAGCAATCTGAAGCTTTACACACAGGTGCAGAACCCGTTCCTGTTTTCAAAAACGGATTTTATAGATCCTGACAGCAGCTATCAGATCGGCGGTTCTAATCCAAGTGCGTCCAGCATCACGACCCGGAGCTTTGTGTTTGGTCTGAACATGACTTTCTAAACCCCTAAAACCTGAACATTATGAAAAAGAATATCTTAATCATAGCGTTGGCAGCTGGTAGCCTTTTCTCTTGCCAAGATTTTCTGCAGGAAGAAATGGTCGCTACCCTGACGCAAGAGCGATACAATTCCCCGGAAGGGATAGAAGAATTGGTGAATGGTGCCTATGAAGGGCTCCGTTTTCATCACAATTACGAGTGGTCTTACGCCTTGACCAATTACGGTACGGATGAGTTTACCAATGGTGGCGGTGTGAATCATGTGATGTACAATACCTATACTGGCTTGCTCAATCCAGCAGAAACGATGGATTTACGGCCACTTTGGGATAATATGTACGCACAAATCAACGTGTGCAATATCGGGATTCAGAATATTCCGGAGGTCTACACGGATCCCAATTCGGCAACCACTAGGGACACGCGTTTGGGCGAGGTCTTGTTCCTAAGGGGATTCAATTACCTGAAATTGGTAGAACAGTTTGGTGCTGTTCCCATGAAATTGACGCCTACCCAAGGTGATGAAGCCAATTTCCCTCGGGCCACAGTGGCCGAGAACGTGGCGCAGATCATCAGTGATTTGAGAAGGGCAGAAGAATTGCTGCCGCCTACCGCCGCGCAAGTGGGCCGGATTACCAAGTCTGCTGCTCAGCACTATTTAGCAAAGGCCTACCTTTTCAGGGCCAGTGAGCGAAATGCTGACATTGCCCAAGCCAATGACTTGGACAGCGCAGCGTACTTTGCTGAGGAGGTGATCAATAATTCTGGCCGATCGTTGGCACCAGATTATGCAGATATCTTCGAGTATACAGCCGTGAATGGGCCGAACGAGAACCTTTCAGAGATTATCCTGGCCTCTCAATTTGACAATAACCAAGCATTATTGGGCAGGTATGGCAATCAGACCCACATGTATTTTCTATCGATCTATCGGAATTTCCCAGGAATGACCAGGGACTTGGAAAATGGGCGTGAGTTTGACCGTCTCAAGCCGACCGATTTTGCGTTGGATAATTTTGACAGGGTAAATGACTCGAGGTTTTACAAGAGCATCAAGACCGCATACATTGCTTCTCAGAGCAGTGATAATATTCCTGAGTGGACGGCAGCCAATGCTCCAAGCCCTGACTTGGTAGGGCAGCCAAAATTTGCGGAGGGAGATACCGCAATTATTTATTTGGTGAATGAGGCCAATGATCAGCGCTTTACAGAGGATTATAAAGGTAGTTTTGCACCGCTTATGCTGGTAAGAAACACACCTGATGGAACCGATTGGGGGCTGAGCACCTACCCATCACTTTCCAAATACCTCGATCCTTTCCGTACCAATTTCAACGATGCCAAAGGTACGCGGGACGGTATTTTGGCCAGGCTTTCCGAGACGTATTTAATCGCCGCTGAAGCTTATGGCCGTATGGAAGATTATGGCCAAGCGTTGCAATATATCAATGAAGTCCGCCAGAGGGCTGCGTATCAAGCAGGAGAAGATAGGGGAAGGGTTTATCACCTTGCCGAACAGGTGCCATATGATGAAGAAGGAAGTACTGCAGCATCCATGACGGTAACTGAAGCGGTATTTACCCCTGGTACTTCGGAAGCTGCTACAGAGATCTACCCTGAAGGAGTAGGTTCTAAGGCGGATATGTTTGTTCACTTTATCCTGAATGAACGTGCCAGAGAACTCCTGGGTGAATTTCATCGCTGGGTAGACTTGTCCCGTACGGGTACGTTGTTGCAGCGAGCCAGGGCATTTAATCCTGAGGCAGCCGCCAATATTGCCGAAAGGCATATCCTAAGGCCTGTGCCACAGAGTTATTTGGATGCCTTGATCATCGATGGACAGCCATTGACTGCTGCGGAAAAGGATGCCATTCAAAACCCAGGATACTAAGAAAAGTAGCCATACGATTTTATCCATGAAGAAGTCGGTCCCTTAGGGGGCTGGCTTTTTTATTTTGCCTCATCTTCCAAGACAGGGCTTTTAAACATTAGCCTCCCAAAAAACACAGCGAAAATCAGATAGATAACGGCTACTCCCCACACCACAGGGCCTTTGGGGTAATCCGAAAACAAAAATTTGATCAAGGCCATGCCTCCTATCATAAAATGCCCAAAATTCCCGAGTATCAATGGCCGGTTATAAATCCCACCGATGAGGCCATTTTTCTGCATCCAATTCATGGCTCCAAAGGCAATGTACAATGCTCCCAGAAGTTGTAGCGATATTATGCTTACTGGTGACTGACCAGCGCCGATATGAAGGGCCAGCTCATTAGGTAAAAAAGTAAACCCGATCCCCAAGCCAAACATGAAAATGGCACTTGCCGTCATGATAAATTTTGTGTTCATTATAATGCTCTTTTGGTTGCTGAAGTGTCAAGGTAAAAACTTTTGGTTAGCCTTAAAAGTATGCTCCTCAGTATAGCACAGCACACTTTTGTGTAGTGTATTTTTTAATTTCACCCTTGAAATCAGCAGGAGAGAAAATGCCTGCTGTATGATAATGCTAACGAAAGCGTTCATACAAATGGGTTTATTTTAACGTTTAAAATGGGAGTGTTTTAAACGTTTAAAAACCCCGGGAATTTCTCCGGGGTTTTTTATTTTAGTTTTAATAATAAAATCATATGAGATGCATAAAGAAATCCCGGTATTCCTGTTGGCCATAATTTTGCTTGCCTCTTGTGATCAAAAGAAGGTAAATGTTCCAATCAACGAGGTGTCTGTTGAGGCTCCTTTTGAAATGCCCATGATCAAGGTGCCTGATTTTAGTGATATACAGCGATTTGTAATCACGGATTTTGGTGCTGAGGAAGATGATCAGCAAGCGACTTCACAAGCTATTGTGACGGCCATTTCTGCTGCAGTAGAGGCGGGTGGTGGTCGTATAGTGATTCCCGCAGGAGAGTGGCCAACTGGAAAGATCCACCTTAAAAGCAATATTAATATACATCTTGAAGAGGGGGCTACATTATTGTTTTCCGAGGATCCAAAAGATTATCTTCCAGCTGTAAAGACTACATGGGAAGGAATGGAGTGTTTTAACTATTCTCCGCTAATCTATGCATTTGATTGTGAAAATATTGCCATTACAGGTAAAGGTGAATTGAAGGCAAAAATGAATACGTGGAAAGTATGGTTTTCCAGGCCAAAAGCTCACATGGAAAGTCTCAAGAGGCTTTATAACTTGGCCGCAACGGACGTGCCGGTAGAAGAACGTAATTTTGTGAATGATTCCTCTAATTTTCGCCCTCAATTTATTCAGTTTAATCGCTGTGAAAAGGTATTGTTGGAGGGGGTGAAGATTACCAATAGCCCTTTTTGGGTAATTCATCCTTTTATGTCAAAAGATGTGGTCATCAGGGACGTACAAGTCTTTGCCCATGGCCATAACAATGATGGGGTCGACCCAGAAATGAGCCAAAATATGCTGATCGAAAACTGTATTTTTGATCAAGGTGATGATGCTATTGCAGTAAAATCAGGTAGAAACCAAGATGCATGGAGGCTGAACATGCCCACTAAAAATATCGTCATAAGAAATAGCTTGGTGAAAAATGGCCATCAGTTATTGGCTATTGGAAGTGAGCTTTCTGGTGGGGTGGAAAATGTATATATGGAAAATTGTGAAGTCCAGGAAGGGGCTAAGCTCAACCACTTGCTATATGTGAAAACAAATGAAAGAAGGGGAGGCTATGTCCGTAATGTTCATATGAAGAATATCCAATGCGGGAAAATTGATAAAGGGGTATTAGGTATTGAGACTGATGTGCTTTATCAATGGAGAGACTTGGTGCCAACTTATGAGCGGAGGTTGACTCCAATTGAAAATATTTATATGGAAAACGTCCGAGCTGCTGATGTGGCGTTTGTTTCTCGCATAAAAGCTGATCCTGAAAGTCCCGTAGAAGTAGTCCAATTAAAAAATATACAAGTCGAATCAATTCGTGACCAAAAAGTCATCAATGAAAATGTCAACGGCTTCCAGATGAAAGATTAAAAACACTTAAGCCAGCTTTTTATGAAAAAAGTCGATTGTCCTTTTCCAAGCTAGCGTGGCCGCTTCAGCATCATACCTAGGGGTAGTGTCATTGTGAAACCCATGGTTGGCATCCGGATAGGTAAATGCTTGATATTCTTTTCCATTGGCTTTTAGGGCCGTTTCGTATGCGGGCCAGCCGGCATTGACCCGCGTGTCGAGTTCACCGAAATGTAGTAAAAGTGGAGCTTCGATCTGCGGTACCAGTTCCTCCGGTGGTTGGCTGCCATAAAAGGGGACTGCAGCCTTTAGATCAGGGACTTTTACGGCCATCATGTTGGAGATCCAGCCACCAAAGCAAAAGCCTACCACACCAATGTTACCGTTACACTTGGGATGCTCTTTTAAATGGTCAAAGGCAGCTATAAAATCCTCCAGCATTTCATTTCGATCCCGCTTTCGCTGCATTTCCCTGCCATCATCGTCATTTCCAGGATACCCTCCCAAAGGCGATAAAGCATCGGGGGCGATGCTGATAAATCCAGCTTTGGCAGCCCTTCTGCCTACGTCGGCAATATAGGGATTAAGGCCCCTGTTTTCATGTACCACGATGATTCCAGGAAGCTTACCGGCTGCATCCACCGGATGAGAGAGTTGGCCTGAGATGCTGCCACCTCCTTTTTGGGATGCATAGGTGATGGTTTCTGTCTTTAATGATGGATCATTCTGCTTGATTTGAATATTGTCCCGGTAATTTGGCATCAAAAAACTGGTCAATGCACCAAGCGTGATCCCACCTACGGCATAGGTGGAAAGTTTTTCGATAAATTCACGTCGTTCCAATTTGTTATGGGCGTAGGCATCGTATAGGTCAAAAACCTCCTGTTTAACGTCTTTTTTGGACAGCTTTTTCTTCATGGCATGAGGGATAGGTTAAAACTACTGGAAATATAGTTGTGTTTTATTAATCAATAAGTTACGTAAAAAATCCTAGAGGTAAATCGAGAAAGGGTAGAAAATGTAGGGCTAAAACAAATCGGTTGAATTTTACGGGGCAAGCGCTCAGGATGACTATCGAGCTATATTTCCCTTAACTTAATAGCATTGAAGGGAGGGGAAACGGGCAGCGGGAAATCTGACATTCACATCCTTAACATTTGAAAAAATGTTAGGTTATCAAATGTTATGGGAAATTACGAGCTCCAAGGGCCAGCGGCACGGATGGATACTTACCCTGTAGGATCGTCCCCTTCCACGTACTGCCTAAGGCTTCAATTTTTGTAAGGCTTATTTGTGTCAATGGGAAGAACCTTTTTAGCGGCCATGGGGTCAATATACTGCTTTAAGTCTCGGAGGGAGACTACCTGAAAATGATTTTCTTTGAGGTATTCCAAATATTTTTCGAAAAGGGAAATCGGAGTGTTTACCCATGGATGCTCGATGTCCGGTACCCCGTGAATCGTCAGGACGACAATTTTTCCGTCTTTGGCTTCACCAAGTGCAGCCATAATTTCTTCTTCGTTCTCTGATGTGGTAGCCCAACTCGGAATAAGGAAAGGGTGATCGCTTAGTGGGTCATAAGCCCTTTTCCCACCGGCTCTTGCAAATTCGTAGGCCTTTTCTTCCAACAGCTCAAAGCATGTTTCACTGATAGCATAAGCAGGGTAGGCAAAGCTTTTGGGCAATGGTATGTCCATCGCTGCACACTTTTCTTCTATGTATTCTAACTCTCCGTGTGTCTGCTGTTTGGTCAATTCATTGACATGGGCATGTGTATGCGTGTGGTTGGCCACTTCGAATCCCATGCGGTGCAGTGCCTGCATCTGGCGCCAGTTCATATATTTGGTCGTGTCCGCGAAATTTGGGGGAAATTCACAGACAAAAAATGTCGCCCCAAAGCCATGTTCTTGGAGCAATGGTGCCACCACCGAGTAATGGCTGGCGGGAGCATCATCAAAAGTGAGGACCACTAACTTGTCCGGAATGGGCTGTTTTAGGATTTGGCTGTGTGCTGTGCCAGACCAGAGGATTACCGCCAGCAATAGCAGCATCCATTTCTTTAAGCGGCACGCCCTACGGTCACCTGCCGAATGTGGTTGGTTTTGGCAAGCCAAAAATCCCTTTATAGTCACGCTAGTTGTCATGTAGAATTCCTGATTTTTACGTTTTAAACCGCCAGTTCCTGGCATCACTTCAGTTTTGACTTAATCCATTCGAGGATGACCCTTCTGGTTTTCTCCGATACCCAGTGCTCATTGATGGGGGTAATGTAAGATTCTTTTTCGGTGTCGAGTGTGTTGTAGACGATATAGCTTGTGGTGGGCGGGCAGGTATTGTCATTATAGCCCCAAGTCATAAAGACCGGAACATCTATCAATTTGGCGAAATTGACCACATCATAGTACGCTAAGGTTTTGAGCTTTTCAGGGGTGTCCATGCCGTCAAAATTGGTGAACAGATGGGGGTATCCTCCTGCTCTTCCTGCCTTATAGCCAGCCATGTCACTGAGGGCGGGGTGATTGGCCGCACAGGCAGTGATTCGGTCATCGAGGCCAGTGGTGATCAAGGCCAATGCTCCACCTTGGCTGCCTCCTTGGGCGATGAGGTTTTGGCCGTCCCATTCCGGTAAGGTAGTGAGAAAGTCCAAGGCCCGGATGCAGGAAAGGTAGACCTTTTTCATATAGTAACGGTCCTTATCGTCCAGCCCATTGACCAAGTAGCTGTTGTTTCGGTTGCCAAAGGCAGCACTGATTTCTTGGTAAGTATCCTTGTCCAGATCCGGGCGGATGCCGTGGATTTCCATGTCAAAACGGATCACACCACTTTCTGCATAAAACATATGCTTCAACGGATTCATGGGCTTGATGCCAGCTCCTGGCGGTGCAAAGACCACGGGGAATTTCCCGTCTTTTTTAGGGATCGTCAGGTAGCCGTAGACATGCTGGCCTTTTTTATAGGCCTGAAGTTTGACCAAGTAGCAGTCTACGGTTTGGCTGGAGTATTCCGGAACAAAAACTTTTTCTATTTGCATTGGGGTTTGGGCAGCCTCGGATTTGGCTTGATCCCAAAAGGCTTCAAAATCAGCAGGAAAGGCCGTGTATGGCTTGAGTTTTTCCGGTTCAAAACCTACTTTCACATGGTGTTTGTACGTTTGGCCATGAAGTGTGGCCGTAAGCCAGCAATCCCGGAAACCAGGAGCTGTAGCAGTGCCCAGGGAGATATTTCCTTTTCCTTGATCCAAGGTAATGGTTCCTTCTGAATCAGGCTGGAGCATTTCAGGGCCTACGGCATAATGAACCGTCACCTGATCTGCCGGTACCCCAAACTCAAAAAGCGATATGGCTACTTTTGCTTCCTCACCGACTTGGTACAGCCAGTCAGAATGATCCGGCTCCGTGACCCAGAGTACATTGCTGCGGGACGGGTAGTTCTGGGCTGTGACCGAAAAGGTAAGTGCAATGAAAAAAAGAAAAAAACAGTAGGTCTTCATGGGCTTGTGGTTTTTTAAATCAAGGAAATAAAAAAAGTCACCCTCAGTACGCCAAGGGTGACTTTTTGACTCAATTCTATGCTGTTTTAGCAGTCATTTTTCAAGTTTATAATAAAGGGTTAATCCACTAATTTATACATTTCTGTAGCAGCTAGGAGAAAGCATCCTAAGCCATAATCCTCAAAGTCAGGCTTACTGGTATAGGTGACCGGTTGGCCATCTTTGGGCTCTTTTCCGGTGCCTTGTAGGTAGCCGAGGAAGCCATTGTCATGGATGGATTCTGAAGCGATGGCGTTCCAGGCTTTCTTGATAGCAGGCATATAGACTTCTTTTTCAAGAAGTCCATTGTTTACGCCCCAGGCCATTCCATAGAGGAAAAGTGCGGTGCCAGAGGTTTCTTTACCTTCAAAGTGGGTCGGATCGTGTAAGCTGACATTCCAGAAGCCATCGGTACGTTGTACTGGCAATACGGCCTTTAGCATACGCTGCAGCATTTGCACATATTCGAAGCGGTGCGGATCATCGGCAGGTAAAAATTCTAGTGTGCGGACCATCGCAGCTACTACCCAGCCATTTCCTCTAGACCAATAGCAGTCATTGCCATTTGGCTCTGCATAGGGCGGGCGGAAGTCGCTGTCTCGCCACCAAAGATCATCATGGGGGTTAAAAAGCCCTTGTGTTACCTTGGTGTCCATGTACATTTCGTACATGCGTTCGGAATACTTGGCATCTCCAGTAAGACTGGTCAGTTGGGCAAAGACAGGCATGGCCATTTGAAGGGCATCGATCCAGTCCCAGTCGTTTATCTTGTAAGTGTCCATCATGCCATCGATGGAGGATTGGATATGTTCAATGCGCTCCGGCTGTTGGTCGATTTCATAGAGCATGATGTACGTTTGGCCGGCGCAATGATTGTCGGCATGTCGGGTCTGGGTGCCGTTTCGGAGGTCCCAGCCGTGAGATGCTCCCCATTTTACGGCGTAGTCATAATAAGCTTTATCGGGTTTCAATCCATAAAGTGCCATTAATCCTTCGTAGTAAACGGCGCGCGTCCATAAATTGCTGGTACGCTCTTTATTGGTGATGACATTTTGGCCTGGATCTGGCCATTTTTCCATAAAGTACTGGTTGGTCAAGACCATTTGATCCATGACAGCCTCTTTCGTAGGAAGCTCTTGGGCTTTAGAAACACTTGCCGCAAATATCAGGAGGGCAAGCATGGCGGTTATTCGTCGGATTTGCATTCGTTTATAGTATGATTTGTTGATTCTATAATGTCGCCAGCAGCGAATGTACGGTAACAATAATGCATCCATAACGTGAATTTCTCCTATTGTGGCGGTTGACATTTCAGGTACCTATTCCTGCTAGCCAAATATAGCGATAAAGCGGTGGTTTAGTATGCTGATATGTACTGCTGTATTCTTGATAGGATCATTCCTGATTGGTCAGGATTTTATATAACTTTCCGCTCGGTAATGATCATTCACCTAAAATGGATTCCGCTCATGGCTAAATCTCCTTTTTACCTTTGCTTTTTTTTATTGTTTTGTTTTCATGGCTCCTTTGCCCAATCTCCATACGACGTGCGCGATTACGGTGCCGTGGGAGATGGTAAATCACTGGACACAGAAGCCATTAACAAGGCCATAGCGGCGGCGAGTGCTGCCGGTGGAGGAACGGTCTTTTTCCCTGCTGGAGAATACTTGTCTTATTCCATTCACCTGAAAAGCCATGTTTCCTTGTTTTTGGACCATGGCAGTAAGCTGATTGCGGCGGGACCGGAGGACGGTGGCAGGTATGATGATCCAGAACCTGGCCCCGGAAATAAGTTCCAGGATTTTGGGCATAGCCATTGGCAAAATTCCTTGATTTGGGGAATCGGCTTGGAAGATGTGGCGATATTGGGAACAGGTGTAATCGATGGCAAAGGACTAAGTCGAGGCTTTTATAGCACGAATAAACACTGGGAGAACATAGGAGTGGATGCTCGGCCGTACATGTGGGAGGGCGGTGCTAACAAAGCCATTGCCCTGAAGCTTTGCAAAAATGTCACCTTGAAGGATTTTACCATTTTACGTGGCGGGCACTTTGGGATTTTGGCCACTGGGGTGGATAACCTCACCATCGATAACCTGAAGATGGATACCAACCGGGACGGCATGGACATCGACTGCTGCAGGCATGTGAGCATCTCCAACTGTAAGATCAATTCACCGAATGATGATGCTATTTGCCTAAAAAGCTCCTATGCCCTAGGGGAAGCCCGCGCCACCGAGGATGTGACCATTACCAATTGCCAGGTAAGCGGGTATGACCTGGGAACCTTTATTGATGGCACTTACCAGACCAATGAGGCCGATCAGGTGCCTGACCAAGAAGGACCTACCGGCCGGATCAAGATGGGAACCGAATCCAACGGAGGATTTAAGAACATCACGATTAGCAATTGTGTCTTTAAGCACAGTAGAGGGCTGGCGCTCGAAACGGTAGATGGAGCGTTGTTGGAGGATATTGTCATTACCAATATCACCATGCGTGACGTGACCAATTCCCCGTTCTTCCTACGACTGGGAGCACGGATGCGTGGTCCGGAAGGTGCTGAAGTGGGCAAGCTGGGTCGGGTGTCTATCAATAACGTCAATGTCTATGATGCCGATTCCCGTTTCTCGTCCATTATCAGTGGGATTCCGGGGCATCCGATCGAGGCGGTAAGCCTGAGCAATATTCGTATTTGGTACCGGCCGTTGCCCGAAGGAGAAATCCCTAATGTCCAGCAAGATGTGCCTGAGTATGAAGAGGCTTATCCCGAGCCACAGAAATTCGGTGTATTACCCGCTTATGGATTTTTTATCCGGCATGTCGAGGGGATTTCCATGGAGAACATAGCGATAAACCGCCCGGGAGAGGAGCATCGACCTGCTGTTTTTGTGGAGGATGTAAACGAAATGTCTCTGGGGATTCAGCTGGATGGAAAACCCATCTCAGATGATGATGTGATGAAGGGCGATATAAAAAAATAAAGTCTCCGTGGCAGTGGCCGATGCATGGGGTTGGTATAGTTAATGAGCACATTGAACGTGGCAAACCGCAAGCAATCGATCCCCGACCATGGAGACATTACTGATGTAATTAACCCTAAGCTTAGTTTCGTTACTAAACTGATTTAAAGTACGCCAATTCTTGTCGAATGAACTTATCATTATCGTTCAAAAACCTATCATTTTTTGAATAGTGGCTGATATGTGTAGGCGTTAAAACGCTGTATATTAGTTTTTTAGGTGTTTTTTCTTTTCCCCTTGATATATTGGCTTGGAGATACGCCAAAATGTTTGATGAATGCTCGCGAAAAATTGTTGGGTAAATTATACCCTACTTTATAGGCGGTTTCGGAGACATTGAATTCACCACTGCGCAGTAGTTTTGAAGCTTTTTCCATTCTGAAACTGGTGATGAATTCAGCGGCAGACTTATCGGTAAGCCCTTTGATTTTTCGGTAAAATTGAGGGCGGCTCATGTTTAATTTTTTTGCAAGGGAATCGACATCCAAGTCCTCGGATTCCAAGTTGTGTTCGATGTACTCACGGGCATTTTCTAGGAAGGCTTTATCCACTGGGTTGGCCGTACAGGAAGGGAGTTCTTCCGGGGATGCTGAGGCAAATTTGACTTGCAAGTGTTGTCGCTGATCGAGCAGGTTCTTTATCCGGGCTTTCAGGACTTGGGTGCTGAAAGGCTTGGTGACGTAAGAATCTGCGCCCGTTCCATACCCTTCTGATTTGGCTTCGTCCGATTGCTTGGCTGTCAGGAGAATGATGGGAATATGGCTGGTACGCATGTCTGTTTTGAGCTGCTGGCAGAGCTGTAGGCCGTGCATATCCGGCATCATGACATCGCTGATGATCAAATCCGGAATATTGTCAAAGGCCTTGGCTACTCCTTCCCTTCCATTGGCTGCGGTGATGATGGTGTATTGCCCCTGAAGGTGCATTTTGATATAGCTTTTGATCTCTTCATTGTCATCGACTAAGAGGAGCAACGGAGCATCGCCAGGAGCGGGCTGGTCGATGGTGAAGCTTTCCATTTCTGCTGATACAGGGGAGCTGGCTTCTTCTGGAGTTTTTGACTTTCGGGAGCTTTGCGGTGCCGAGGAGGTATCAGGGAGGAAAAAGCCCAGCGTTGTTCCTTTTCCCAAACTACTTTCGATGGATATTTCCCCTCCGTGGAGCACGACCAGTTCTTTGGTCAGCGCAAGGCCGATGCCTGAGCCTTCTGATCGGGCTTTGCCATTTTTTACCTGATAGAAAATGCCAAAGACATTTTCTTGCTCTGCTTTGGGAATGCCGGGGCCAGAATCCTTTACTTCGATATAAACCCCTTTGGCTGTCCCCTCTTCAGGACGAAGGGATACTTGGACTTTCCCCTGACTCGGGGTGAATTTGAGGGCATTGGACAGGAGGTTGTTCAGGACCATGGTAATCTTGTCCTCATCTATCCTGATCGGATACGAGGATAGCGTTGTTTCTACCCCCAAAGCAATGTCCTTCTTTTCTGCCAAATGCTCGAAGGAAGCCACGGTCTTTTTCACAAAGGGGACGATATCGATCGACTGTAAATTTAACCGGAGCTTTCCCGCTTCCAATTTCCGGAAATCCAGTAGTTGGTTGATCAGCATAAGGAGCTGCTGGGCGTTGTTGCGCATGAGGTGATAATAGTGCTCGGCAAGTTGCTTTTTGGGCTTCTCGTGGATCAGCCGGTCCAGCGGGTCAATGATCAGGGTCAGGGGTGTCCTGAATTCATGGGATATTTCAGTAAAGAACTGAAGTTTTGAGTGGTGAATGGCTTCTTTTTTACGCAGTTGGATTTTGGAATCCAGGTAACGATAAACCAACCAAACGACACAGGCGACTACCATGAAGTAAAAGCATACGGCCCACCAGCTCAGCCACCAAGGGGTGAGCACGATGATCTTTAACATGGCGGGCGATTCACTCCATACGCCGTCACTATTGGCTCCCAAAACCTTAAAAGTATATTCCCCTGGCGGCAGATTGGCATAGGAGGCGATCCTCCGGGTAGCATCAGTGGTGATCCATGCTTCATCGTATCCCTCCAGTTTGTACTGGTATTTATTGCTCAGTGGATTGGTGAAGTGGATGGCCGCAAATTCCACTTGAAAAGATTTTTCCCACCAAGTAAGGGTGATGGCCTCTGTTGTCAATAATGAGCTTTTGAGAATGACGCGATCCCTGACTTTGGTTCCGATATTCAGTTCTTGGTGCATGACGCTAAGCCTGGTGAGGGCCATGTTTGGAGGATTGGGGTTGGTTTTGATCTGGGAGGGAATGAAGGTGGTCATGCCATTGGAGCCGCCAAAGTACAAACGGTGATCCGTAGGGTTTCTAAAGACGGCGCTTTGCTTAAACTCATTCCCTTGAAGGCCGTCTTTTCGGTTAAAATGCTGGATTTTATTGGTAGCAAGGTCCAGACGGGACAAGCCTTTGGTATGACTCGTCCAAATGGAGTGGCTCCCATCAAAAGCCACTGCCATGGTCAAATCATCAATTAGGCCGTTTGATGTGCTGTAATGCTGAATGGATTGCTGGTCAGGATAGATGCAATTTAGTCCCGCATCAGAGGCCGCCCAAATGTGGCCAAGATGGTCTTCTGCGAGTGAAAATACACGATTGCTCAGTAATCTATTGCCGGGAGCGCTATTATGGCGATAGTTGGTGATGTCTTGTTCGTTTGAGTAGGGAACAGGGTTTTTGATGCAGCTGATGCCTCCATCTTCCGTGGCCGCCCATAGTTGGCCTTTGTGGTCCATCAGCAGGTCCATGATTTGGTTTCCTGCCAGGCCATTCGTGGTGGAAAGACAATGGAATTTATCCGTTTGAGGGTCGTAGCTGGCGAGGCCATAAAATGTTCCTACCCAGATGGTACCATTGTGGTCCTCAGTAATAGAGAAGACACTGGGATGGCACATATCCATGGTACAGGAGGTGAATTCCTGCTTCTTGGGATCGAAATAGAACAAGCCCTTTTTCGTGCCGATCCACACCCGTCCTTTTGTGTCACAAAAAAGTGTCCTGATGCGAAGGTCTGGGAGGTTTTTTCCGCCAATATAGGAGTAGGAAGGTGTGGCGTGATCAAATGAAAGAATGGTAATACCTTGGTTTTCAGATCCAATCCATAGCCTTCCCGATTGGTCCATACAAATCGCTCGGGCCACATTGTCGATGAGGCCTTCTCCTCTACGGCCTTTGTAGTAGTTTTTGAAGGCCTTGTCGTAGAGATCTGCATGGTCTACACCTCCAGATTGGGTTCCTACCCATAAGTGTCCATTGTCATCCAGGTAAACATCTTTGACCAAATGATCAGAAAGTGACATTGGGTTTCGAGCATCGGCATGATAAATAAGTGTATCATGCGTGGTTTTGTTGATTTGGACCAACCCATAGTCGGAAGTCTGCCACTCATATTGCTGGTTGGAGGCATATTTTGTGTGATAACTGTATCGTTTAAGGAGTTTTTCACGCAGATAATCCGGGACTTGTCCTTCACGGGGGCGGTGGAACGATTCGGTTTGGTAATCAAATTGGAAAAGTGCTCCATGCGGTTCTACTTCGATCCAGATGTTTTGAAGCGAATCCGTGACGATTCCACTGATCCTGTTGTCCGATAGGGCCGTGCTGTCCTTTTCATTGGCGCGAAACACCTGTACATTGTAGCCGTCATACCGCACGGCTCCTCCCCATGTGCCAAACCACATGAAACCGTATTTGTCTTTAGCGATGGAATAAACAGAATTTTGAGGGAGTCCGTTGTCGACGGTCAGTTGGTCAAATTTCAAATGAAGCTGTTGGCCACAGACTTCCCCTGCGGAGAAAAGTAATGTTAAAAGAGAGCAGAGGAGGTGTATATGGGGTGCCTTGGGCATTATGCTTCATTAAAGTTGGTGCCTGAGACGAAAATAACGCTATTTTTGGACTTTTACTATGAATAGAAGATAATCCCAACTAAACTGTTCTAAATAAATACCCGGTTTTTTCATCAGTAGCATCGTGGCTAGAAACCGTCCCGTCAATCATTGTCTTTTGGCCTTTGGCAAAAGGGGGTAAAAGGTTCAGTAACCTGTAGCAAATAGCATTAGCGTATAATATTTTGAAGCGAAGCGGAAAGACCAGACGGTGATGCTTTACATTTTCTGGACCGATTATCTGCGGTTTAGAGAATAGTATAAATGGTGGGTTGTTGCAAATATTATATGGTGACAGGTAATAATGGGTTCCGTTCATAACAGTGCATAACGGTTTTGCTTTTATTTTATTATAAATTGATCTTGGAGTATGACCCTGTGGGTGATTTTGTTTCAAGATGAAGCATGTTCTTAAACGTGAAAAAATCATTACCAGTATAATAATGGCTCTGATCATCAATGTTTTATGAGTTTAACATCCAATTCAATCCCAAAATAATCGATTATGAAAAACAATTATGGAAATTTAAAGTGTTTAACGATCCTCTTTTTATCGTTTGTACTTTTTACATCTTGCAAGGAAGAAGATATGAAACCGGTGGAGCCTTCGGCAGGATTTACGGCTGCCACCAATGAATTGGAGGCTACCTTTACCAATTCATCAGAAAATGTGACTTCTTATTCTTGGAACTTTGGGGATGGCAATACCTCAAGCGAGGAGAATCCGACCCATAATTATGAAGCCGCAGGAATTTATACGGTGGTCTTGACCGCCAAAGGTGCCAATGGGAGCATCGCGGAAGCCGATAAGGACATTACAATCGTCGAAAATCTAAAAGCTGATTTTGGCTTTGAAAGTGAATATTTGACCGTCACCTTCAGTAATACCTCCGAGAATTCAGTCAGCTATTCATGGGATTTTGGAGACGGCAATACGTCCACGGAAGAGGAGCCGGTTTATAGCTATGAGGAAGGGGGCACTTACGAAGTGGTTTTATACAGTACTGCTCCGGGCGGGACTACCGTGCAGACCACCAAGGAAGTGACTGTTGTAGGACCACCTGTGGCTGATTATATCGCTGAGGATGAAGGGCTCACAGTAAACTTTACCAATACTTCTGAGAATGTTATTTCCTATTCATGGGATTTTGGAGATGGAGGCACTTCCACAGAAGAGAGTCCAAGTCACACCTTTGCGGCAGCTGGAACGTATACCGTGGTCCTTACCGCCACAGATGAAGATGGTGTAGTGGTAGAGACCAGTCAGGAAATTACGGTGGAAGTACCGATCGATACGTCTCTGTATTCGATTGTGTTTATTACCGATGATTCCCTTGACGATCCACAGATCGAGTGGTTACGCGAAAAGGGCTTTAATGTAAGCACCTATTATAACGGGTCCTTAAGTTCGGCCCCTCAAGAGGACATCGATATGCTGAATGCTGCCGATTTGATCATCATTGGACGTAGTGGTGGTTCAGCTGATTTTGATGCTCCTGATAAGCAGGTCTGGAATGCCTTGACGCCGCCGCTGATCCTTAACTCCCAATGGATGGCCAGGAACAATCGCTTGAACTGGTTTGATAATAATGGAAATCCAGCAGCTTTTAATCCTACTGGAGGGGACGTCGTAACGGCCCAAATTCCTAATGCAGAAGATGAAGCTTTCGATGAAGTAACCTTAGAGGAAGGAAACTTGCTTTCTTGGATCAATCCTCCTGCCAATTTACTCTACATCAACACGGAGACGAATGGAGATATCATGGCCATGACAGCACCTGGCAGTGGCGGAAGTGATGAAGGTGGTGCGATGTTGTATGTGCGCTTTACTGCTGGGGTAGAGTTTTATTCAGGAGCAGGAGAATCTCCTGCAGGCCCAAGAACGTATTTCGGTTTTGGTGCTGACGAGGGAGGAGTTTCCTATTACTGGGAGCTTACCGATGAAGCGAAGGCGGTGTACTTTGAGGAAATCCTCCGGATGGTTTTGATGTAAGCCAATTTTGATACCCGCGGGTTAAATACGGCCATCCAATAGGAAGGGGCTGTTTCAAAAGTCTACCATACGTCACGAGTGATGAAGTGGTCTTCACGTGCCTATAGTGCACCTGATGATAAGATCACTTCTTCAGATAGCATCGATGACGTTGACGTAAACTTTTGAGACAGCCTCTTTTTTATGGCCAAGCGCTTTGCCATCCACATTCAAGAGTGAAGAGTGAAGAGTAAAGATGTACAAGGTGATCCTGTCATCTTGCATGGACGCGAAGGTTGTGTCTCCAAGCATGCATTTTAGAGGCTCTAACCGTTGCAATCATTTGATGAAGGTCAAGTCGGATGCTAGCGTAATGGATGGTTTACGAGATGTGTGGCTTGTGAAAAATACTGATAGTGAGATGTTAATAACCTATTACTTGCAATGTTTTTTTTACTAGTCATGAAATAGTATTTTTTTTAAAATTAAAAGGGATGCAAAAAAAGTATTGTTTTAAGCAAAAATATAAATACTTAGTCTAAATGGCCAAATAAGTTGTAAAACCGATTTAGGAGACTGTAAAATGCAGTTTTTAGTATTTTCATAACAGGATCATTTTTAACGTATAGAAGGTTATTTTCTTGTATAAACTGATGATTTCTTTGCATGTCGATTGATGATTCTGATTTTTTCTACCAGTATGGATCATAACACTTTCAATATTTAAGTTTTTTAAATTTCGAATACTGCACTTAAAGAAAAAGTTTCTGTAAGCTTCAGTTTGATTTTTCAAAAGAAAATTAAAATGGGCGTCAAGCTTTTTATTTAAGGAGTTGATTAACAATAAAACCTCAATAATCTATGAACAACTTTACAAAACTGCTTTTTGCGTGTTTTTGCTTGTCAGGGGTTTTCCTTTTTGGATGCAAGGAAGAATTCGATGAGTACTATGCCCGTCCAGAGGGACTGGAAGGGCCGGTCTATCAAGTGCTTTCCGATTCGGTCCGCTTTCGGGGAAACTTTGACCATTACCTGGCCTTGGTAGATCGGGCAGGCTACAAGCAAACCCTCAGCTCGGCGGGCTATTGGACGGTGTTTGCCCCCAATGACGAAGCCTTTGAGCAATATTTTGAAGAAAATGGCCTGAGCGGCATCGATGACATATCCGATGAAAAGGCCTATGAAATCGTCACCTATTCCCTTGTGTACAATGCCTATTCCATGCGGGATTTGGGCTATTATCAAACAGGTCCGGGAAATGACACGCTTTCTTCTTCTTTCAGAAGAAAAACAGCCTACTATAAGGGCGTCTACAAGGATAATGTATACGGAGAAGAGCTGGACGTGGTGGATGCCAATAGAAATGGAGTGGCCACTTACAGCATCAGTGATAACAACAACAAGTACATCCCGTATTACGTGCAGCATTACCTGGACAGGATGGAGCTTACCGCCGAGGACATTGAGGGGTTTTATGATCGGCCTTATACCGGTGCCCAAGTGGCCAATGCCAATGTAGTGGAGTCTAATGTGTCAGCTGAAAACGGCTACATCCATACCGTGGACAGGGTAATCGAGCCGATGCCGAATATAGCAGATTACCTAAAGGACAAGCCTGAATACAGCTTGTTTAAGTCCATTTTAGAGATGGAGTTTAGGAGCAGGGACAATAACACGGCAGTCAACTATGATGCCACGACCTATCCGGAATTAACGGAACGTTTTGCTCCGGTATATGACCTTGCTGGTCCGGTGTATGTGAAGTCCTACACAGGTACTTATGCCTTCGCCCCCAATAATGAGAATTTCTTATCTGGAGGGAATATAGCGCAATCTGACAGCTGGACACTTTTTGCTCCCACTAACGAGGCGTTGCAGAAGTTTTTGGATGAGGTGCTTTTGGAATATTATGGGGAGCTGGCCAATGTGCCTGACCCTATTTTGTTTGACTTTGTAAACATGCACATGTGGCAGACCGCCCTTTGGCCGAGCCGTTTTCCTTTAATGACCAATTTGCTGAACGAGGAAGCTCGTTTTGATCCTGAAGCGGACATCGAAGAAAGAAAAGTGCTCAGCAATGGCCTCTTTTATGGCACCAATCAAGTGCAGCAAGGAAACTTCTTCTTTACCGTTTACAGCAGGCCTTATTTGGATCCAAATTACAGCATCATGCTGGAGCTGTTGAACAGTTATCGTTTTACGGTTTCTGACCCGGGCCAAAATTTTGCCATGCTTCTGATGTCAAATCAGCAGCTAAACGATGCGGGCTTTGTTTATGATCCAGGAGCGAGGGATGTGTGGACCTACAACGGTTCTGCCTCTCAGGCATATGAGCGCCTGATCAGAATGCTGGAGCTGAGTATCATTAAACTGGGAAGCCCCGATGAGTTGCAAGACATCTCGGGATCCGGCATAGTAGAGACCTTGGGCGGAGAATATATTCGCTACGAAAATGGGCAGTTTTTTGCCTCTGGAAATGTTGAAAGTGGCGAACTGATCGATGTCAATGAAGATGAAACCTACGAGGCCATCAACGGTCGCGATTTTTATACCGAAGGATTGGTGTCCTACACTGAAAAAGTGTTGGCAGAGATTATCATGGAAACACCACAATTTGCCAAGTTTGCTGAATACCTGGAGCACTCCAGCATCTACAATGCTTCTACCTTACAGATTGAAGGGGTATCGCCGGGGCAGTTTTTCACGGTGTTGGTACCGAGTGATGAGGCGATCGAAGCAGCAGTGGCTGCCGGTACCCTTCCTGCTGATCCCATGACGGGTGATGCTGCTGAGCGGGAAGCCATCACAGCCTTTTTGAAGTATCATTTTGTACCGAGAAATACCATCGTGCCAGATGGTAAGAAAATCGTCAGCGATAACGGTGAGGAATTCAGTACACTGTTGGCCTCCTTAGAAGGGGAGATCAAGAAAGTGGTGATCGACAACAGTGCAAATGGTTTTCAGGCACCTTATACCATGACGGTCACCGACCTCAATGGAAATGTGGCGAATGTGAACATTCCTGAAAGTAACGTGCTCGCCAGTTATGCGGTGTTGCACCAGATAGACCGAGTTTTAGAAAGTAACTAACCCCAATAACCAAAATATTTCTTATGAAGAACTTTACAAAGAAACTGTTGTGGTTTGTCATGGGGCTGACTTTGATCACTTCAGGGTACGCTTGGGCACAGCAACAGCCTGCCCAGTCCTTGGAAATTGTCAAAGGAAAAGTCACGGACAAAGAAGACGGTTCCACCATCATCGGCGCCACGGTGGTAGAAGTGGATCGAAATGATGAAAGAACCTTGCGTGGGGTCGCCACCGATGTAAACGGTGATTTTTCCCTCCGGGTAAGTAGCAAGCAAAACCTGATCAGGGTGTCTTTTATCGGGTATAAAACAGTAACTGTGCCGATCGATGGCCGATCAGAAATCAACGTGCCACTGCAATTCCAAGTCAGTGACCTGGATGTGGCAGAGGTGACGGCGGATAAGTTGATCGATCAGGGCATGATGCAGATCGATGAACGTGACCTGACTTCTTCCGCTACCCGGGTGGACGCGGAATTGCTCAAGGAGATGTCTGCGCTTTCCATTGATCAGGCACTGCAAGGAAGAATGGCCGGGGTGGACATTGTCTCCAATTCCGGTGATCCCGGAGCAGGGATGTCCATCAGGATCCGGGGAACGACTTCCATTAACGGCTCCTCCGAACCGCTGATCGTGGTGGATGGAATTCCTTTCCAAACCAATACTTCTTCTTTTGACTTTGCGAATGCCAATGAGCAGGAATATGCCCAGCTGCTGAATGTAGCACCGGCAGATATCGAATCCATTACGGTACTGCGGGATGCTGCGGCGACGGCGCTTTGGGGATCCAGGGGATCCAATGGCGTATTGGTGATCACCACCAAGCGGGGCAGCAAAGGAAAGCCGACCATTACCTATTCTTTCAGAGGCGCCATGACCCAGCAGCCGGACCAGATTCCGATGCTCAACGGCGACCAGTATTCCACGCTTATTGCCGAAGGCTATATGAACAGCCGTGGGGTGCCGCTAAACATTTCTGCTAATAAAGAGTTTTCCTATGACCCGAAGGATCCGTATTATTTCTATAATTATGGAAACAATACCGATTGGATCAATGAGATCACGCAACTGGGCTATATGTTCGACCATAACCTGGCCTTGTCAGGGGGTGGGGAGAAAACCCGTTACCGGGTTTCGGTAAACAAAAACAATTCCGTAGGTACCACGGTAGGAACTGGCTTTGACCGTTTTGCCACCCGTGTCAGTTTGGACTATTTGGTGTCGAAAAAAATCCGGGTCATGACAGACTTGGCTTACACCAAGTCGACTACGGACCGAAACTGGGTAAACGACAAAGACGGCCAAGACCGTGTGCGGGGCATTGCCTATGAGAAGATGCCCAATATGTCTCCCTATGAGTACGACGAATTCGGTAACCTGACGCCTAATTATTTCTCTCCGGCCAGTAACATCCAGGGAGCTTTTCCCGGTACCTACAACCCATTGGCACTGGCCAATGAAGCCACGAACAGAACAGAAAGTGACCGGATCATTCCCAAGTTTACCCTGCAATACCACATACGTCCTGATCTGATGTTCCAGTCGGATGTGGCCTTTGATATCAATAATACCCAGCGAGAAAGCTTTTTGCCACAGGTGGCCACTGGCCTTCCGATGAACAACCAGAATGTCAATATGGCTTCTGGAAGCGACACGGATTTTCTGATTACCCAGACCTTTAACAAGCTGTACTATACGCCAGAGTTGGGTGAGGATCACAGTTTGATGGCTATGCTGTTATTTACCACTTATGAAGGCAGAAGTGACGGGTATGCCGTGGGCACAACGAATTCCGCTTCCTCCTTCCTGCAAGTACCGGGTACCGTAAACCGGGATGACAATGTCTTCCTTTCTTCCGGAACGAGTATCTCCCGATCTATCGGCATGGTCGCCAATGTGCAGTACGGCCTCTTGGATCGCTATATCATCAATGCCTCCATCCGCCGGGATGGTAGTTCTAAATTCGGTGATAATCACCGCTGGGGAACATTCCCGAGTGTTTCCGGTAGATGGAGAGTCTCTGGTGAACCGTTTATGGAAGACTTTACTTGGCTGAATGAATTTAGTTTAAGGGCCAGTTACGGGGAAAGTGGAAACACTCCAAGACAGGACTACGTGCATTTCAGTACGTTCTCCAACCTGAACTGGAACTACCTTGGTGAAACCGGTGTCGTGCCCAATAACCTGGAGCTGACCAACTTCAAATGGGAGAATGTGGCCCAGACCAACTTGGGGCTTAATTTGGAAATCCTTCAGAGCCGTGTGATTGTCGGGTTTGATTGGTACCAAAAGCGGACTTCCGATCTCTTCTTGGACAACCTTCGCATACCGAGCACGACAGGCTTTTCCAGTGTAAACATGAACATTGGCACGATGGATAATCGAGGATGGGAGCTGTCGGTGTTTACGACGCCTTACCAAAAGGGAGACTTGAAGATCAACTTTGACTTTAACATTGCCAGGAATAAAAACATCATCCAATCCATTTCCGAGTTATACCAAACCGACAACCTGGAAGCGATGCAATCAAATGGGAACTACTTCGTGACCATTCAGGAAGGCAATCCACTGGGATCTTTTTACGGCTTTAAGTACAAAGGCGTCTATACCGATGGTGAAGCCACCTTGGCCACAGATGCCAATGGCAATGTCATCACCGGCCCCAATGGCGATCCGGTTCAGATGATGTTTACGTACCCGACCATTGCTTATGAGTTTCAGCCGGGGGATGCCATGTACGAAGACATCAACCATGACGGAAATATTGATTACAAAGACATCGTGTGGCTCGGGGATGCCAATCCAAAACTAACGGGTGGTTTCGGCCCAAGGGTCACCTATAAAAACCTACAAGTATCCGGTTATTTTAATTTCCGCTACGGAGTAGACATCGTCAACAGCACCAGAATGCTGACCGAAAACATGTACTCCTACGACAATCAAAACGCAGCTGTGCTGAACAGGTGGAGACAGCCGGGCGATGAGACCGACATGCCACGGGCATTGATCGGAACCGGTTACAACTGGCTGGGCTCTGACCGCTATGTGGAAGACGGTTCCTTTATGCGGTTCAGGACGTTGACCGTTCGGTACAGCATGCCGAAGCCGTTCCTTGACCGGACAAAACTGGGGGATTTGAGTTTTTACCTGACTGCGGAGAACCTGTACACATGGACCAACTATACCGGACAAGATCCGGAAGTAGGCTTGACCAGTAGCAATGCCAATCGGCTGTTCCAAATTGGCTATGACAATGCGCGGACACCGCCTACGCAGACGTACACGCTGGGTATAAACGTACGGTTCTAATTTGACCATTAAAAAGAAAGAAAGATGTTAAAGAAATATATATCCTACACGTTGCTTGCACTGATGATCGTCGCAGGGACCAGCTGTGACAGCTGGCTGGATCAGCGTCCCCAAAACGGTGTGGTGAAGCAGGATTTTTGGAAAACGAAGGAGCAGGTGCGCTCCGCGTTGATGGGAGCCTATGCCTCCCTGAATGGAAATTACCGGGGCTATCACCTTTCGGAGAGGATGTTTTTATGGGGAGAGCTGCGGGGCTATATGATCGCTCCCAGTACGGGCGCTCGCTTTGAGGATATCCAAGTGCAGCTGGGCAATATCCAGTCCACTAACTCCATTGCTGATTGGGGTGGTTTTTATGGCACCATTAACCTTTGCAATAATGTGATCGATAATGGGCCTGGTGCTTTGGAGACGGATGAGACGTTCCAAGAGGAAGACCTGAACAATTACGTGGCGGAAGCTCGGGCCCTTCGCGCACTGATGTACTTTTACCTCGTGCGAACCTTCGGAGAGGTGCCCTTGTCGATTGAGGCTGTGGACAGCGATGAGGATCAGCTTACCATTGCAAAGTCTTCACAAGCAGAAGTCCTGGAGCAGATCGTGACGGACCTGGAAATGGCCGAAGCGGATATCTTCGAGCAGCATGAAAATTCTCGGGAGAGCAAGGGCAGGATGACCCGCTATGCGGTAAACGCCCTTCAGGCAGACGTGTACCTTTGGATGCAAAATTATGAAGCGGCCGCCGAGGCTGCCGATAAGGTGCTGGCAGGACCTTATGCCCTGGTGACACAGGAAAACTGGATGCGAGCGCTTTTTGTAGAGGGGAATTCCGTGGAAAGTATCTTCGAGATCCAATACGAAGCGCCTCAGTCAAACACCTTCTTTGACATGTTCAGCACGACTAGAATAACCCGGTTTTTGGCTTATCCATCGGTGCTGGAAGAAAACTTTGGATTCAGTATTGACCAACCGGAGGATATTGACCTAAGAAGTATCGATGCCACGCTGAAAAGTAGTGGTGAAATATGGAAATACATTGGGGTGAGCGAAACACAGCGGCGGCAGCCTACCGACTCTTATGCCAATTGGATCGTTTACCGACTGGCCGATGTGATGCTGATGAAAGCAGAGGCGCTTTCTCAAATTGGCAGGGGAGAAGAGGCTTTGGAGATCGTCGCGGAAATCCGTGAAAGGGGCGGCGCCATCCAAGCTACGGAAGAAAACCCTTCCCCATCCAGTGCCAATGACGTCATCCGCTATGTGTTGCGCGAAAGGGCCCGGGAACTGGCCTTTGAAGGCAAGTGGTGGTTTGACTTGCTGAGGGTATCCAAGATGGATGATTATGCCAACTTGGATTTGATGTTGGATGCGGCCATTACCAATGCGCCGGAAATCAATCTTAGTTCGATTTTAAACCAGCTAAGGGATACACGTAGCCATTATCTTCCTATCTATAATGTGGAGCTTAATGCTAATCCATTGCTGGAACAAAATCCTTATTACCTCAAATAAACCTAAAAATAATTGCAGATGAATACCTTCAAGATAAATACCTTATGGCGCATAAGAAGCAGCATGGTGCTGCTGGTGGTGCTTTGTTTGGCAGCAATAGGTTGTGAGTTTGATCCTCCTTCCAATATCAATGTTACGGAAGACACCAATATCAGCGGTTACCTCAGGCAGCACCCGGATGAATTCAGTAACCTTTCCAGAATATTGGAAATTTCCAATACTGAGGGCTTTCTGGGGACATATGGAACCTACACGTTTTTTGCGCCCAATAACGAGGCGGTAGATGGATATTTAGAAGAAAACGGCCTTAGCCTGGATGGCCTTGGTGAAGAAGAAGCCAAGGACATCGTCCGCTTTCACCTGCTGACGGATACCTTGTCCACGGCGGATTTTACGGACGGCAAGCTTTCCGTTCCCACCGAGTATGGCAAGTATTTGGTGACGGGAGCTGAATTTGCTGATGGGGAAACCTACACCCGGGTAAACCGCCAGGCCAATATCATCCAAAGCAATATCAAATTGGGCAATGGATTTATCCATGCCATAGACAATGTGCTTTCGCCACCTACCAAAACCGTGGCGCAGTGGCTGGAGGAAAACCAGCGGTTTTCTATTTTTTCGCAAGTGCTGAAGGAAACCGGATGGTATGATAGCCTGGATCGGGAGGAAGAAGGCCAGTGGTACACCGTTTTGGCCGAATCAGACGAAGCCCTTTCCGCGGCTGGATATGAATCGTTTGAAGCGATGAAAGAACATTATTCCCAGACAGGTGATCCTACCAATCCTTCGGACAGTTTGAATTTATACGTGGCCTATCACGTGATTCCGGATATCAAGTTTATCGCTGACCTGTTGACTGCTACAGCGCACCCTACGGAGGCTCCACAGGAGGTAGTGACCATTAAGCTGGACGGTACCGATGTACTGGTCAATGACGATACCTTCTTTGGTGTCCATGAACCGGGATCGCCCATCATTCGGGCGCAGAGTGACAATTCCGTCACCAACGGTGTAGTACACAGTGTGGAAGATCACTTTGCGATCAAGCTGCGTGCGCCTACGGCCGTGTACTGGGATGTGGCCGAGCAGCCGGAGATTCGCCAGCTGACACAGTTTTTCCGCGTTCCCGGGGCACCAAACTATACGTTCAAGCTAGGGGAATTGTCGAGGATGACATGGGAAGGCAATTATGTGGATGCCATGGTGAATTATTTTCCACCGAGCCTTAATCAAGTGTACTATGCATTTGGGGATTATTTACGAATCGAGCTCCAGGCCAATCGACTGACAGCAGCAGAGATCAAAACCCCTACCTTGGTAAAAGGCAGGTACAAGTTATGGATCTGTCATCACGGAGATAAGTGGAATAACGGTTGTGAGCTGAAAGTCACCTTCAATGGGGAGGATATTCCGGGAGCCAGACTGCTGGATACGACCATCAAGGCTCCGACGGACATGAACGAAGATGAACTGGAGTCCAGAGGGTGGAAGGAATACCTGACCGCAGGCTCCGATGGAGGAAAGATCATGGGCCGGTTTATCGGCACCATCGAAGTGCCCACGACCGGAGAGCATACCCTACGCTTTGACCGGGTAACGGGTATTGGGAGAAGTAATGGTGGCTTGTGGCTGGATATGATCCATTTTATACCAGAAGACCAAGACCAGATCTATCCGAAGTTTGCCTTAGATGGCTCACCGGTGTATGAAGGGGAGGAATAATGGGCTTTCAGAGATTAACAATACAAATCGCAACGACAATGAATAGAAGATATCAATATTTCTTGCTGTGCCTTATCTGCCTAGGAGCCTTTTCCTGTGGTGATCAGTGGGAAGAGCATAATGAGGCCACACAAGACCTGAACAACAACTTGGTGCAAATGATCCGCGCAGATGCGGATCTGAGCACCTTTGCTTCCCTGCTGGAGCAAAGTGGGCTGGATGCTCAGCTGGCATCCGGTTCCTATACCGTATGGGCCCCCAATAACGCGGCCCTGGAAAACCTGCCCGAAAGCATCACCGGAGATAAAGCGGCATTAAAGGCCTTCGTGGGAAACCACATCGGTTACCAACAGCGCCTCAGCCACCAGGCGGAAGATACACTTATGCGGGTAAAGATGCTCAATGACAAAGTCAATGTACTGCGTCAAAACAGCATCACCTCCGTGGACCAGACGGCAAATTTTGACTATGCAGACCGCCTGTCCAAAAATGGGGTATTGTATAAGATCGATCGTTTCCTGGAGGTGAAGAAAAATGTATGGGAAATTGTCAAGGAAAGATCGGATAATCCCGTCAGCCAATTGATTACAGGAATGACCATTACCGATTCCTTGACCAATGAAACGTACAACTATTTCGAGTACGACGTGACCGATCTCGCCAATGAAGACAGTACGTACACCTTTTTCCTTTTAAATGATGAGGCGTATGGAACCTTTAAAATGGCCATGGAGCCTTATTTTAAGGACACCCTACCCGAAACCGAAACACTTTCGATGCCCCTTTCCTTGGGGCTCGCCAAGGACTTGGTGTTTACGACGGCCTATTATGACAATGTGCCCGACACGATCCTTTCCGTGGACAGTGTGAAGGTGGCTTTCCATGCCGATCAGGTAGTGGAAAAGATCAATGCTTCCAATGGCGTGGTCTACCTAATGAATGGCTATGACTATAAACTCTCGGACAAGATTCCAGAGATCAAAATCGAGGGTGAATATTACGACGGGCTCAGCGACGGTTCCGGTCCGGTAAATATCCGCGCCAGAACTTGGGCTTCCAACAATCGCGATCTGCTGGTGATCAATAGCGGCATCGCAGGATACAGTGTACGGTACGAAGTCCCTCAGGCACATTCTACCAAGTACGATATCTATTGGCGGGCTGTAAATGACGATTATATCCCGCGGACCAATGAACAGCGGATTGCGGTGGATTCGGTTCAGAATGAATTGTTTTCCCTGATGTTTGTGGTGCCCAATACGTACGAAGAAGTGTATATAGGGCAGCATGAGGTGCAAAATTACGGTGACCTTAGGTTATTGTTACAGTCATATCCGACGACAAGCAACGATTGGAACAGCTTGGTGCTCGATTATATACGTTTGGTACCGGTATTTGAATAAACCCAAAACAAGAAACGATGAAGCGAAAAAATATACAGAAATTTTGTACCGCCATGCTGGCATTGCAAATGGGTTTTGCCGGTACGGTATGGGCGCAGGAGGTAGAGGAAGTCAAGGTACAGCCCAATCAGCAGATGGATTACTTGATCGAAAAGGTCACGGGCCGGGTGATTTCCAAAAGCACCGGTGAACCACTGGAAGGGCTTAGCATTGCCTATCAGGACCTCTCGGCTACTTTTACCAATTCCAATGGGGAATTTGAACTGATGGTGCCGGCTTATACGACGACCATTCGGGTAAACTTCGGCGATCAGTTGGTAAAGGAAATTCCCTTAAAAGGCCGTGATCAACTGGAAATAGCCCTGACCGCTATGGAATTGGCAGCTGCTGGCAGCGGATTTGTCCAATTGCCATATGAGGAAGTAGACCGCAGGCATGTGGCCGGGGCGGTGTCCGCTGTGGATTATTCCGCAGCGGCAAAATTAAAGGCCAATAGCCCTGAGACTTTTACACAGGGAGCGGCCGCCGGGGTGAACATGATCAGAAGGGCCGGCACGCCCGGAATGGGCGCGGACATGTTTATCCGCGGTCTGGGGTCCTTAAATGCCAGTACGCAGCCGCTGGTGGTCGTGGATGGTATGATCTATGATATGGATGCTTACCAGGGGTCCATCCTGAACGGTTACAGCTCCAATCCATTGTCCTTCTTGGACGTAAAGTACATCGATAACATTTCCTTTATCAAAGATGGCGGATCTATTTACGGTACCAAAGGTGCCAATGGTGTCATTTTGATCACCACATCACGGGCAAAGGACCTGACCACAAAGATTGATTTTTACACCTATGGAGGGGTAAACATCCAGCCCAAGAATTTGCCCGTCATGGAGGCAGATGAATTTAAGCCTTACTATGCTGAAATGCTGGCAAGCAGTGGCCTGACCACCAATGAGGTCATTGGCAACCGCTATTTGAATGAGCGGGCAGATACCTTGGGATATTATAATTACCATAACAATACCAATTGGCAGGACCAAGTCATGCGGACCAGTTATGACCAGAATTATTACATTAAGGTATCCGGTGGGGACAATATCGCACGCTACGCCCTTTCCCTTGGGCATTTGAAAAGCAGCAGCATCATGGACCTGGAAGACATGTCCCGTTCCAATGTCCGGTTCAATGCGGATTTCCAGATCACCGAGAAACTGACGGCAGGTACGAACATGTCCTTTTCCTATGCCGTGAACAACCTGCATGAATATGGTTTCGGTGCTGAGTCGGTCAGTCCATTGTACCTTGGGTTGGTCAAGTCACCGTTTTTGGCGCCGAATATTTACTCTGAAGAGGGAATTCGGTCTCCTAATTTGAGTGATGTGGATTCCTTGGGAATCAGTAACCCCAGGGCCATGGTCGAAAATATGAGCGGTCAAAACAGGCGGTACAGGTTCTTTGGCTCATACGATGCCAAATACCAGTTTAATGAGCACTTTAGCTTGCAGACCTTGTTTGGCCTGACCATAGACAAAAACCGGGAATCTTTCTTTATTCCAGACTTAGGTACGGACGAAACAGAAGGTCCCAATGCGGAGATCAGAAATGAAATTGGCGGACAGGTGCAGCGGTTGTTCAGTACTTACAGCGATTCCCGCTTTGATTATACCAATACATTTGGTTTTGCACATGACCTGAATGTGGGGCTAGGATTCCGATACAACAGCAATAAGCTACAGGAAGACAGGGGATTTGCTTATAATTCCGGTACGGATGACTTGATCACCCTCAATTCCGGTGTAATTACCCTGAACGATGCCAACGCTGTTGCGGGAGATTGGATATGGATGAGTTATTATGCGGATGTAAATTACAGCTACTTGGATAAGTATTTCATCGATGTGGATGTTGCCGTGGACGGCTCTTCCCGCTTTGGAAAGCAAACGGCTGACGGCATCGGGTTGTTTGGCCATCGTTTTGGCGTATTTCCTTCTATCAAAGGAGCATGGTTAATTTCTTCAGAGGACTTTATGTCCGGAGTAAACCTGGACTTGCTGAAGTTACGATTGAGCTATAGCCAGACGGGTAATGATGGCATTGGCAATTATAAATACATGCAGACCTACAGTGGAAGCAATATGCTGGCCCTTCAGGGCTTGGTGCGAAACAACTTGGCCAACGAAGCCATCCAGTGGGAAACCAACTCCAAGGTGAATGCCGGGATCGACTTCGCATCGGCAAACAGTGTGTTTGGCTTAAGCGTGGATGTTTATCAAAATACCATCAGCAATATGCTGACCCTTCAGCCCTTGGAGGCCTTCACAGGATTGGACTATTACTTTGCCAATGGTGGAGAAATGACCAATACCGGCGTGGATGTGGGGCTTTCTGCCAAAGTGCTTGACCGGGAGGTGAAATTGACCTTGGCGGCGCAGGTGGGTACCTATAAAAATGAAGTGAAGGACTTGCCTTATTCACACCGGATTACCCCTGTGGCAGGAGGTGAAGTGATCACCACCGTAGGCGAGTCGGCCTCCATGTTTTATGGTTATCAGACCGAAGGTGTTTACAGTACTTCAGAAGAGGCGAGTACAGCGGGCCTCAGCACCTATTTGCCAGATGGTACTTTGGGAGCATTTGGGGCAGGAGATGTGAAGTTTGTGGATCAAAACAATGACAATGTCATCGATGAAAAAGACCGGACAATCATAGGCAATCCCAATCCTGATTTTTATGGTGGTTTCTCCCTCCATGCGGCCTATCAGCGCTTTACCTTTGATGCAGCCTTTTCTTTTAGCGTCGGAAACGATGTATATAATTATGTCCGCCACGAGCTGGAGAGCATGTCCGGCTATGAAAACCAGCTGGAAAGTGTCCGCAACCGATGGAGAACAGAGGGACAGAAAACCAATATGCCACAACTGGCTTATGGTGACCCGATGGGCAACAGCCGTTTTTCAGATCGCTGGATCGAGGACGGTTCTTACCTCCGCCTAAAGACCCTTAGCGTGAATTATACGATTCCGATCAATGGGGACATTGTAAAAAACATCGATGTCTATGCCTCTGGACAAAACCTGCTGACCTTTACCAATTACCTTGGTTATGATCCGGAATTCAGCTACACCAGTAGTGTTTTTGGGCAAGGTGTAGATGTGGGGCTTACCCCACAGTTTACCAGTGTGTTGTTAGGCCTTAAAATAGGACTGTAATCATGGAAAAGTTAACGAGAATTTTAAATGCTTCAACGATGAAAATGATACATATTCCTGTCAAAAAATACCTCGGAATGGCCATGCTGAGCTTGGGGCTGTTTTCCTGCTCAGACATGCTGGAAGTAGAACCTTCGGCAGAATTGGACAAGGACCGTTATTACCAAAATGAATTTGATGCGGACGCTGCAGTCATCGGCGTATATGGCCAGCTGATGGGATTGGCAGAGCAATATGTCGTGCTGAATGAAGTACGGGCGGATTTGATAGAAGCCACCATGATGGCCGATGCAGACCTGACGGATTTGAGCAATCACAGCGTCGTGGCATCTGATCATAATAAATATGCGGATCCCAAACCTTTCTATGAAATCATCCTTAATTGTAACGATGCACTGGAGGGATTGGGGAAAATGCGCGATGAAAACCGGATCACGGAAGAGCAGTATGTCCAACGGTATTCGGATATCGGTGCCGTTCGCTCTTGGGTGTACCTTCAGCTGGGCATTCACTTTGGAGAGGTGCCGTATGTGACCCAGAGTCTGGAATCGATTGACCAGGTGAATAATCCTTCCATGTCTCCAAGGCTGAGTTTATCGGAGTTAGTGGACGAACTGGTGAAGTTCATGGAGACACTGCCTTATATGGATGCCTATCCAAATAATGTGGGACTGGTTGGAAATTATGACGGATACAATATGGCGCCTTTTTTCATCAGCAAAAAGCTGGTCATGGGGGATTTATACCTTTGGCAAGGAAACTATCAGCAAGCAGCCGCAAACTATCGTGATATCATGGAAACCGCGACTGCGGGAGGGCCATCAAATAATGACTATTACGATCGATACAGGATGTCTTGGGGAGGTGGTTCTAAGTTTAATGTCAAGTACGGTAAAGATAATGATATCAATACCCTATTGGACAATAACTCCGATGGATGGCGAAGTATCTTTGGAATGGCTTCTGGAGAGCGTTATGAGGTGACTGAGTGGGTTTGGGTCATGCATTATGACAGTGATTTTGCTCCAGAATATCCTTTTGTAAGGTTGTTTGCCAATTCTGGTGACGGAGAATATCAGCTCAAGCCTTCAAAGGAAGTCTTGGATCTTTGGCATGAGCAGACTCAATGGAATAATTTTGAGTTTGATGCAAGAGGGGCGTTGTCCACAAACAACTGGGAAACGGATTATCCTGAAGTGGCAAAATATACCTTCCATTATAATCCCATGACCTCTCCCTTGGTAAAGGATGGCAAATGGTTTTTGGAAAGGGCAGCATCTGTTCACTTGAAATATGCCGAGGCGGCCAATCGTGACAACAGTATTGATGAACTGCCCAAGCTGGCCAGGGCATTGGTGAATGAAAGCCTGAATGCTGCGTATACCCCGGATGATTTTTCTGGGGACGATGTGACCGATGTTCAAAACACACTCTATTTGTCTTATCCTTACGATTTTGATGCCAGACAAGGAGATTTTCCCTTTTATCGAGGTACTTGGTACCGTCATCAAGGGATTCGTGGAAGAGCTTATTTGCCACCGGTAACGCTTCCAGAAGAAATCACTACTATTCAGGCGGAAAGGGACTGGACAGAGGAAATGATCATAGATGAAACGGCTCTGGAACTGGCCTTCGAAGGACACCGTTGGCCGCAGCTGTTGAGAATGGCGATGCGCGCAAACGATCCATCGATTTTGGCCGACAGGGTCTATGATAAAATGTCCAAGTCCAATGATCCAGAGACTGTATCCCGCGCAGCAGGTGTTAGGGCCAAGCTTATGGCAGGTGACTGGTTCTTGCCGTTTCACTGGGAGGAGTAAAGGATAATGGCGCAAAAAAGGAAGGAGTGGTCTCATAATTTATCGCCATTGCGGTTCCGATGAATTTCGGAAGAAGCCTGCCTACGGTCAGGCAGGCTTTGCTCGGCTCGTGATGACCTAATTTTTAAATTATAAGACAGGTCTCTTTCTAAGTATTGCCCTTTAAGTGAAATACATAAAATTGTATACAAAACAACTATAAAGATTTTATGCAATCGTTTGTACTGTAAGTGGAAAGCATTATATTAAGCCAATATTAACAATCACCCAAAAAGATGAAAAAGTACGTTAATCTTAAAGGAAAATCCGGCCTCAGCTGGAAAGAACGACTGTTGGTTTATTTGGCTACCATACTGCTTTGTATCTTGGCGGCAAACTTCCGCCCCGAAATACAGCACTTTACAGGAAATCATCAAAATATGAATGTTGAAATTTCCACTATTGAAAAATAAACCATGTATACCAACTTATTTAAAAACGGCAAGGTGATGAACCTTGCCGTTCTACTTTCACTCTCTTGTATATCATTTTCAGCTCCTGCCCAGCACCAACGGCAGATGGAGGCCTTGGACAGAGGCCTAGTGGCGATGCCAACTCCAGAAGGGGGGAATTTCGTCAGCTGGAGGGTACTCGGTACCGAGCCCGAAGATATCAGTTTTAACCTGTATAGGATTTCGGCTTCTGGCGATGCTGAAAAGCTCAATCCCACTCCATTGACCAAGGCCAGCAGCTTTTTGGATGAAGCCGCTGCTGGTGGGGATGTTTCCTATCAAGTGAAGGCCATCATTGATGGTAAAGAGCAAGAAGGAACCAAAGCAGTTGCCGTTTGGAACCAAGGGTACCTTTCCGTAGCCCTCCAAACCCCGGAAGGCTATATGCCCAACGACGCCTCCGTAGGGGACCTCAATGGCGATGGGCAATATGAACTTGTGCTGCACCAAGCCGGCAAAACACACGACAATTCCCACAAGGGCTTGACAGATCCGCCCATTTTGCAGGCCTATACCTTGGAAGGGGAGATGCTCTGGGAAATCAACTTGGGCAAAAACATCAGAGATGGAGCCCATTACACCCAGTTTATGGTCTATGACCTGGATGGTGACGGCAAGGCTGAAGTGGCCTGTAAAACGGCCGATGGTACCACTGATGGACTTGGTACCGTCATCGGTGACCCACAAGCCGATTGGCGCAATGACGATGGCTATATCCTGGAAGGACCTGAGTTTCTGACCATTTTTGACGGCCAGACCGGTAAGGCTTTGGCGACGACGGATTATATTCCTCCCAGGCATCCTGGAAAACTGCATCCCACTACTGAAGAACTCAAGTCCCTATGGGGCGATGGCTATGGCAACCGTATGGATCGTTTTTTGGCTGGTATTGCCTACCTGGACGGGGAGCGGCCCAGCCTGATCATGACCAGAGGCTATTATACACGAACCGTGCTGGCGGCTTGGAATTGGCGTGATGGGGAATTGTCCGAAGTGTGGACGTTTGACAGTGAAGATGGTGATCCTGTCCATAAGCCGTATGGAGGCCAGGGCTATCACAGCCTTTCTGTCGGAGATATTGATGAAGACGGCAAGGATGAGGTTGTATTTGGAGCCATGGCGATCGATGATGACGGTACCGGGATCTACACGACGGGCCTTGGGCACGGAGATGCCTTACATCTTTCGGACATTGATCCGGAGCGCCCAGGCATGGAGGTTTTTGGGATCCACGAACATGTAAAACATGAGCATGGTGCCAATCTAAGGGATGCGGCCACGGGCGAAATTATCTGGTCTTATCCTTCTCCTGATGTGGGCCGTGGTTTGGCCATTGACATCGATCCGCGGTACGAAGGCTATGAGTGCTGGGCTTCCGGAGAAGGGCTGCACGGCCTATGGAATGTGAAAGGAGAGATGATTTCCGAGCGTAAGCCCCGTTCCTGTAACATGGGCATTTGGTGGGATGGTGATTTGCTCAGGGAAATCCTTAACGGTGTGGACATTGACAAGTGGGACTTTGAAGCAGAGCGATCAGAAAGGATTTTTACCGGTGAAAATTATAACATGGCCAAAAACAACGGCACAAAATCCAACCCCGCCTTGTGTGCAGATATTTTTGGTGACTGGCGAGAAGAGCTGATCGGCAGAACGGCAGACGGCCGTGAATTAAGGATTTTTAGCACTACCATTCCTACGGAATACCGCTTGTATACCTTGATGCACGATCCTGTTTATCGCCTTAGCATTGCATGGCAAAATGTGGGGTACAATCAGCCGGCACATACTGGATTTTACCTAGGAGCAGGCATGACCAAGCCTCCAAAGCCGCAGATAAGTAGCAAGTGACAAGTATCAAGTATTAAGTAGCAAGATGATAGATAAAAGAGTAAAGACAAAAGAGTAAAGATAAAAGAAGAAAGACAGATGTAATCTTTCAATCTTGCTTGGTGGTGCTGGGGCGGAGCCCCAGCACTGGCAAGTTTAGAGTCTCTGACTCAAGTGAACTATTTCTGGCCTGTCTACCGGAGAAATCCCCAGTCTTCCAATGTTAAAATCTTTCAATTCTAAAAAGCTTCAAATTCAAAACCGACCATGACAGACCAGAAGAGTTTCGTCAGTGTTTTTACTTACTTTGAAACCGTAATATTAAAAAATACACATCATGAAGCATTCTTTTTGGTTAGTTGGATCGGCAGTTTTCTTGGCATGTGCCTGTAGCCCGGAAACAAAAGAGGAAAAACCGTTACAGTTTACCGTTACCAATCAAGCAGCGCTGGCATTGACAGATAAGCCAGTAACGCTCAAAAGGGGCGATTTCCCTGACTTGGAAGGACATTCCGGCAAACTGCCCTTGGTCATTTCAGCAGGAGATACCATTGCTACCCAATGGGACGATACGGACGGTGATGGGAAGTGGGATGAATTGTTTTTTGTGACTGACCTTGCGGCAAATGATACCAAAACCTATACAGTAGGCTGGGCTGAAGAAGCACCTGAATTTGCCCCACGCACCAGTGTTCGCTTTGGTAAGCGTGAAGGGGCGGACATTCCTCTTCATCCGGCAATGGGTGATACACTGCCTGCTGACGGACTGCCCAAAAGCGTGGGCTATCAGCCTTACCAAACGGATGGCCCCACTTGGGAAAACGATAAGGTAGGTTTTCGCCACTATTTTGACGGTCGGAATGCCAAGGACCTGTTTGGCAAAAAGACATCGGCCATGAGTCCTGAAGATGTAGGCATCAGCAGTGAAGGAGCGGTCGAAGATAATTATCACGTCATGCACGATTGGGGCCGCGATATATTGGCTGTGGGCAATTCCGTAGGCCTTGGTGGCGTAGCCCTGATGATTGATGGTGAGCCTGCCAGATTGGGGGTTACGGTAAACGATGCCGTCAATAATGTGGAGGAGAGTGTATTTCAAATAGTAAAGGAAGGCCCTGTACGCTCTGTGATTCAGTACAATTATAACAATTGGCAGACGCATGAACGCAGCTATGATGTCCAAGAAGTCAGCACCATCTGGCCGGGCATGTATGCTTATAAAAATGCCGTTTCCGTAGAAGGCCTTCAGGGTGACGAGACCTTGTTGGTGGGACTGGTCAATATCAATAATGACCGTGAAATCAGTGAGATAGAAGTCAATGACGAATGGGTCGTATTGCTGACCCATGATCAGCAAAGCTATGAAAAGGAATGGTGGCTCGGCATGGCCTTGATCCTGCCAAAAGCAGTATATGAAGGCTATACGGAAGCTCCAGAGGAGGGGCCACTTTCCAAAACCTATTTGGCAAAATTGGCCGTAGAAAATGGCCAACCGGTCGAGTATTTTGCCGCAGCAGGATGGGAGCTTTCTGATGAGCAATTTACCGATAGGGAATATTTTACCGGTTACATTACCAACCTCGTACAGCAGCTGAGCGCTAAGGTTGCGGTGAACTGGGAAGCAAACGGAGAATGAGAAAGTAAGCATTATTGAAGATGGGGGGCATTGTTCAGCCTCCCCTCAAAAATATCATATAATGGAGCGATTATTTTTAATATTCATCACAGGAGCATTTTTGGCTTCCTGTGGAAGTTCCGAAAGTAACAAAACAACGGCTTCGGAAGTGGCAGCGTCGAATAAAGTGTTGGCTGCAGAAGACTTCTCCACGCCATTGGACAGCGCGCGCTGGAAAGTAGAAATGGATGACTTGCCCAATTCGTCTGTCAGCGTAAAAGATGGAAAACTGGTGCTGGACACCAAAGGAGGGGTGACGGTTTGGCTGAACCAAAAGCTGAAAGGGAATATTGAAATCACCTACAAAAGACAGGTCGTCGTGGCTGATGGTCCCAATGATCGCTTATCCGATCTCAACCAGTTTTGGATGGCCACAGATCCCCGCCAGGAGAACTTGTTTACACGGACTGGCAAATTTGAGGAGTATGATTCCCTGAGCATGTATTATGTAGGATTTGGAGGCAATTATAATGGAACCACCCGCTTTCGAGAATACCAAGGGAATGGTGTAAAGACCTTGCTTTTTGACCTTGACGATGAGGCACATTTGCTCAAGCCCAACCATTGGTATACCATTAACATCAAAGTAGAAGACGGAGTGGTCAGCTACTGGGTGGATGGCGAAAAATTCTTTGAATATACCGATGAGACCCCACTTGAAGAAGGTTACTTTGGTTTCAGGTCCACTTGGTCAAGACACGAAATTGATGAGTTGAGGGTGATTAGTCTTGAGATATGAGCCTTGAGATAAATGGCGATGAAGTATCAAAAAAAAAGGTAGGACTTGAGCGTGTTGTTTCGCTGTCTGTGACGCGGGATGCTTAATGTTGAGCTGGCTTCGGCTCCGCTCAGCCACCAAGTTCGGCTCCGCTCAGCCATCAGGTTCGGCTCCGCTCAGCCACCAACTTCGAACATCCGACATTAAACAATTTTCCAATCTTTCAATAATTACCATAAAACCAAATAACCCAACGCAATGAACGACTATTCCCTTTCCCGAAGAAATTTCGTAAAGCGATCTGCCTTGTTTTCAGGTGGGCTTTATATGGCTCCCCAGCTGGCTTCAGCCTTTGATGGGGGCAAAATCAGTGTCCAATCCCCTGTCGACCTTAGCTGGCTGGAAGATCCGAAAAATACTCGTTTTGGAGGGGTGACCTTAGGTGTCCCTTGGCCAAAAGGACAGCTGAAGAAATCAGAATTTTTTATGGCTGATGATACTGGCAAGCAAATTCCAGTGCAGAGTTGGCCATTGGCCTACTGGCCAGACGGGTCCATCAAATGGGCCGGTCTGGCCATTTCGCAGCCGACGGATATGAAAGGCAATTGGAAGCTGATGCCTGGAAAAGGGGTTCGCCCGGAGAAGGAAATATCAGTAGAAGAGACTTCTGCATCCATAAAAGTAGATACAGGTGTTATCCAATGCACAGTGGGCAAAAGTGGCAGTGCTTTGCTTAAAAGTGTCACTCGAAATGGCCGGGAGAGCCTCAAGAACGGAAGGTTAGTGCTTTTAAAGCAGAATGGGATCCTAGGCGAAGTCGAACAGATTGCTACCGCGTTATTTGAAGGAGAAATCAACCAAGTGACGGTGGAGCAAGACGGTTCGGTGCGGGCCGTCATCAAAGTAGAAGGAAAGCACCATACTTCCGGCGAGGAGGCTTGGTTGCCGTTTGTGATCCGTTTTTATTTTTATGCAGGAGAAGCCAATATCCGCACCATGCATACGATTATCTATGATGGGGATGAGGAAAAAGATTTCATAAAAGGCTTGGGCGTACGCTTCGAGGTGCCCATGGAGGATGAATTGTACGACCGTCACGTTCGGTTTGCAGGCAAAGGAGAAGGGGTTTTTGGAGAAGCCGTTCGGGGACTGACGGGATTGAGGAGAGATGCTGGTGAAGCCGTTCGCCAAGCACAAATCAAAGGAGAAAAGACCCCTCCTGAAAGCAGTTTTCCTGATAGTGTTCGATCTAGGTTGCATTATATTCCTGCTTTTGGCGATTATACGTTGTCACAAACCAGTTCCGACGCCTTTTCGATCAGAAAGCGGACAGCATCGGGTCATGCTTGGTTAAAATCAGGCTTTGGCGATCGCAGCAGGGGGACAGGCTATATTGGTGGTCCTGCTGGGGGAGTGGCCTTTGGCATCCGGAATTTCTGGCAGAGCTACCCGGCCCAGCTGGACATCCGAAATGCCGAGACTGATCGCGCAGAAGTGACCATGTGGTTATGGGCTCCCGATGCACCGGCCATGGATCTGCGGTTTTATCATGACGGTATGGGCCAAGACACCTATGAAAAGCAGTTGGATGCGCTTAACATCACCTATGAAGATTACGAGCCGGGATTCGGAACAGCCAAAGGAGTGGCCAGGACCAGTGAGATGCAGCTATGGATTTTAGATAAGACCCCGAGCCACGAGGCCTTTAGTGCTTTGGCCAATGGGGTGGAAACTCCCCCGCAGCTTATGGCCTCGCCGGAATACCTTCACCAGGTGGGGGTGTTTGGAAAAATTTGGGACCTGCCGGACACCAGTACGCCCACCAAATCAAAAATCGAAGCCTATCTGAATGACTATTTTGAGTTTTACAAAGGCCAAATCGATGACCACCGCTGGTATGGCTTTTGGGATTATGGCGATGTAATGCACAGCTACGATTTTGACCGGCATACTTGGCGCTATGATGTCGGAGGCTTTGCCTGGGACAATTCGGAGCTGTCCACAGACCTATGGTTGTGGTATTATTTTCTCCGTACAGGCAGGGCAGATGTTTACCGTATGGCAGAGGCCATGACCCGCCATACAGGAGAAGTGGACGTCCACCATTTGGGTAAGTTTGCACCGCTGGGCAGTCGTCATAATGTAATGCACTGGGGCTGTAGTGCCAAGCAGCTGCGGATATCCACGGCTGCCAATAGGCGCTTCTATTATTTCCTTACCGGAGATGAGCGGGTCGGTGACCTGATGCGTGAGCAGATCAATGCTGTGGCTACCTTGAAAGAAATCCCGCCTACCAGAAAAGTAAGCCGCAAATCTGAGTGGGAGACTGAAGATGATCCCCACCACGTATATGCAGGTTTTGGTACCGATTATAGTGCCATCGCAGCAGCTTGGCTGACAGAGTGGGAGCGAACGGGCAGTAAAGAGATGAAGGAAAAGTTGACGAACAGCATGCGCACCATCGCTGCACAGCCAAAAGGATTTTTTACGGGAGGCAGTCGAATGGACTTGCGGACAGGAGTATTTGAGATCCAAGAGCGTCAACGTGCCGGGGCTTCGCATTTAAGTGCTGTTTTTGGCCTGATGGAAATCTGTGCAGAGTTGATTGAAAACATCGATATGCCGGAGTTTAAAGCTGCGTGGCTACAATATTGCACCCTTTATAATGCTACTGATGAGGAGCAAGAGAAGGCGCTGGGCAATGCCCTCGGCAAGCTCAACTTGGGGCAAGGGCATAGCCGGCTGACCGCCTATGCAGCCAAACAGACCGACGATGCTGCTTTGGCAGAAAGGGCTTGGAAAGAGTTTTTTGGCGGTGCCGCAGGATACCGTTTCGGAAAGCCAAAAATCTATGAGGTGAAAGGTGCCGAAGTCCTGCATCCTGTAGAAGAGGGATATATCTCTACCAATGCCACCGCCCAATGGGGCTTGGCTGCGATCCAATGCCTTGGCTTGATCGGTGATCAATTGAAGGAATAGCTATTAAATAGCCCTCGTTTGTAATGAGGGCTTTCGAAAATGTGCATTTGTAATTCGACTATTCCTCGTTGCAAACGAGGAATAGTCGAGCATGTTTTTGAGGCTTACGAGATTCTACCACAAACGAGAGCTTTCAAAGCCACCCGTACAGCAACGTACAGTTTTTACGTCTATGACCGTTACTTTTGTGGTAATCTAGTCAATGTTAAAACAGAACTTCTTGATGCGTAGTTTTCTCCTTTTGCTTTTGATATTATCCACTTCGGCTTTACGTGGACAATCCTATAAATTTGATTTCGGCAATGGTCCAGTGGCCAAGGGATATGAACAGGTGCTGCCCTCCATGGCTTACGATGCTGCGAGAGGCTATGGCTTTTTGGAGGGGAAATCTCCAAAAGCCGTGAGCAGAGGAGGAAATGCGCTAACAGGAGATTTGATTTCCAGCGATAGCCCTTTCTTTTTTACGGTGGATGTCCCAGAAGGTAATTATGATGTGAAGGTGATATTGGGAGGCTCAGAGGCTCCATCTTCGACGACCATTCGTGTAGAAAATCGCCGATTAATGGTAGATAAGACGGACACAAAAGCCGGAAAGCAGCAAAAGAAACAGTTTTCGGTGCATGTCCGCTATCCCGAAATTGCCGGTACCGATAAAAAAGTCAGGCTAAAATCCCGTGAACTGGAATACTTTCATTGGGATCATCAGCTGACGATCGAATTTAACGGAGAGGCACCCTGTGTAGCATCGGTCGAAATTACCCCAAATACTTCTGCCCCAACGGTCTTTTTAGCCGGAAACAGCACCGTCGTGGACCAGGCCAATGAACCTTGGGCCGCTTGGGGTCAGATGTTTCCTGTGTTTTTCAAGCCTGGTAAAGTAGTCATTGCCAACCATGCGGAATCAGGAGAGACCCTAAAGGCCTTTAAAGGAGCGAGGAGGTTGGAGAATGTACTCAGTATGATGAAGCCAGGGGATTACCTCTTTATCGAATTTGCACACAACGACCAAAAGCCGGGAGGGAGCCATGTGGAGCCCTTTACGACCTATCAGGAAATGATCCGTGAATATGTGGCCGCTGCAGAAGCTAAAGGAGGCATTCCGGTGTTGGTGACTTCCATGCACCGGAGGAGGTTTGATGAGGACGGTAAAATCATCAATACCTTGGAGGAGTACCCTGAAGCCATGCGCCAATTGGCCCAAGAAGATGGAATTGCCCTGATCGATTTGAATGCCATGAGTAAGACGCTTTATGAAGCTTGGGGTGTGGAAGCATCCAAAAAGGCCTTTGTCCACTTTCCTGCGGGAACCTTTAAAGGGCAGATGGAGGATTTTGCAGATAATACCCACTTTAGTACTTACGGAGCCTACCAGTTGGCACGATGTGTCGTGGAAGGTCTGAGAAAAACCGATTTAAAACTCAAAAAATACCTAAAGAAAGATATTCCAACTTTCGATCCGGCCCATCCCCCGCGGTTTGAAGATTTTTATTGGCCACTTAGTCCTAATGTTTCGGTGATCAAACCGGACGGGAATTGAGTTGCAAGTAGCATGATGATAGATAAAAGAGTAAAGAATAAAGAATAAAGAATAAAGAGGAAAGAGATATAGCCGCGCGTTTACAACGAGTCACTATCGAGCTGTGCATTTGCAATGCACGCACGCGTGCGCTGACCGGCATTATAAATGCCGTGTTCGTAAATTCCTCGTTGCAAACGAGGAATAGTGTAGTGTCCTTTCTAGCGTATAAAATCTGAAATCTATTTTAAGTGTATAAAAAACATTTAATTATTTTTTCTTATATTAGAATCCGTTAGTTACCACTAGTAACAGCAGCATTAAGTGAATTCTAATCATAACCTAAACCCATGAAGAAATTTAGACCCCTGATGCTTGGGGTAGCCATGGCACTATTGCCATTCATTGCCCAAGCCCAAGATGAACCTACCGCATTAAAAGTAGCGCTTAACGAAAAGACCGCTGATATCGCCCCGACCATGTGGGGCCTGTTTTTTGAGGATATCAATTTTGCCGCAGATGGAGGGCTCTATGCCGAAATGATTAAAAATTACTCCTTTGAATTTGAAAATCCCATGATGGGGTGGAATCGTGTGGAAGATCATGGGGCAAAGGGCTATGTCTTTAACCAAAACCATGAAGCAGCAGGAGTGAACCACAAATACCTGCGGATGCAACGGCTCAATGAAGCGGGCAACTTTGGTCTTCACAATCAAGGCTTCCGCGGGATAGCGGTAAAAGAAGGGCTGAAGTATACCCTGACGTTTTTGGCCAAAGTTGCCAAGGGCCATAACCTTACCGTCACTGCCAAGCTGCTCGATGAGGATCAAGTGATCGGCGAAGGGTCGGTAAGCGATTTTAGCGATCAATGGGCCGAATATGAAATTGTCATGACGGCTGGTCAAACGCTTGACGGTGTCAACTTCCAGTTTTTGCTGGAAGGCGAAGGAGAATTGGATGTGGACATGATCAGTATGTTCCCTGAAGATACCTGGAAAGGACGTAAAAGAGGCCTGAGAAAAGATTTGGTACAGCTTTTGGCCGACATGAACCCCGGCTTTTTGCGTTTTCCAGGTGGGTGTATCGTAGAGGGATTTGACTTGGAAAACCGTTACCAATGGAAAAAAACGATTGGTGAAATGGAAGACCGGGAAGTGATGAAGAATCGATGGAACATTGAATTTGCCCACCGTACCACACCTGATTACTACCAATCATTTGGAATAGGTTTTTTTGAGTACTTCCAGCTTTCCGAGGAAATTGGTGCTGAGCCATTGCCGATTTTAAGTTGTGGCTTGGCTTGTCAATTCAATACGGGAGAGCAGGTGCCGATCGGCGCCTTGGACCAATATGTGAACGATGCCCTTGATTTGATTGAGTTTGCCAATGGTCCTGTGGACAGCGAATGGGGTTCCAAGCGGGCAGAAATGGGGCATCCAGAACCGTTTGATCTTAAGTTCATCGGTGTGGGCAACGAAAACTGGGGTCCCCAGTACATCGAACGTGCAAAGATTTTTGAGAAAGCCATTAAGGCCGCTTATCCAGAAATAACCATTGTTTCCACATCAGGTCCTTTCCCTGATGGAAGAGAGTTTGAATACCTTTGGGGCGAGCTGAAAAAGATGGACGCCGAATTGGTGGATGAACATTACTACCGTCCACCGTCCTGGTTCCGGGAAAATGCTCGAAGATACGACGATTATGACCGTAACGGACCCAAAGTTTTTGCCGGTGAATATGCTGCCCACAGTACTACAGTAAGTGAAGATTTCAAGCGAAACAATTGGGAGGCTGCCATGTCCGAAGCAGCGTTTATGACGGGATTGGAACGAAATGCAGATATCGTTCGATTGGCATCCTATGCTCCGTTGTTTGCGCATGTGGATGGCTGGCAGTGGAATCCGGATTTGATCTGGTTTGACAATTTACGTTCTTACGGTACCACCAATTATCATGTGCAGAAATTATTTTCTACCAACCCTGGTACCGCAGTAGTACCCATTACGGCTGAAGGAGAAAGCTTGGCAGGGGAAGACGGACTGTACGCTTCTGCTACCATCGATGAAACGACGAATGAGTTGATCTTTAAGGTGGTCAACATCGCCCCTGAGGCGAAGAAGATCACCATTGCCCTTGACGGGAAATATAAAGGTAACGGTAAAGGCACTTGGCTGGAAATGGCCGATAGGGACTTGGAAGCGTATAATTCCCTGGATAATCCTACGGCAGTGAGCCCAAAGACGAAATCTTTTGAGGTCAAAAAGAAGACCATCGAACTGACCCTTCAAGGCCAGTCTGTGAATGTCGGAAAAGTGAAAATTAAGTAAATAGTAACACTAACTGATGAAGGCAGCCAATACCCCTCGTTTTAGGGGTGTTGGTTGCTTTTTTTATGCCCAAATATAGCCCACCTATTACAAATGCCGAGTTTGTAGATTCCTCGTTGCATACGAGGGATAGTGTAGGATTACAGATGAGGAAAAGTGTACGAGGAATGGTGGAGGTATCGGGATTCATTTTTAGAAGCATTCCGTAGACTGTTTGACGGGAAGGTACAGGATAGCGTCTTTGCTTGATCTTTCTAACTTGTTCTTGAATCTGGGGATATCCCCGTTTATTGTTGGATTATTAACCCAAAAGAAATACCTATCATGAACAAGAAATACCTGTGGATATATTGCCTGTGTGCATTGCCAATATTGTTTTCCTGTGCAGGAGAAAAGCAAAAAGAGACATGGAGAGACGGCATAGTGGTGGATGAGTTTATCTATGAAGAAGCTCCATACCCATCCTGTCATGCCGCTACCATCGCAGAAACACCAGAAGGACTGGTGGCGGCTTGGTTTGGTGGAACCCATGAGCGAAATCCAGATGTGGGCATTTGGGTCAGTCACCGAAAGGATGGGAAGTGGACCGAATCCGTGGAAGTCGCCAATGGTGTGATCAATGATACCCTACGCTATCCTACATGGAATCCGGTGCTGTATCAGGTGCCTGACGGGGACCTTCAGCTCTATTACAAAGTAGGGCCGCATCCTTCCCAATGGTGGGGCATGCTGATCACCTCCGCTGATGGAGGCCATACATGGTCGGCGCCCAAGGCACTTCCCGACAGTGCCATTGGCCCGGTCAAAAACAAGCCTGTGCTTTTGGATAATGGAGCGTTGATTGCTCCTTCCAGTACGGAAGGTAATGGCTGGAACATCCATTTTGAAGTGACACCGGATTTTGGTGAGACTTGGGAGAATGTAGGGCCGATCGCCAGAGGAGAGGACGATATCAACGCCATTCAGCCCAGTGTCCTGGACCATGGAAACGGCAAACTTCAGATCCTTGCCAGAACGCGCAATAGGGCCATTGGCACTTCTTGGTCGGAAGACTATGGAAAAACATGGAGCCCTATGGAGAAGTCAAATTTGCCTAACAACAACTCCGGAACCGATGCGGTAACCCTACAGGATGGCCGGCACCTTTTGGTGTACAACCATGTGCTGCCTCCAGGAGAAAAAGCCAAAGGCCCCAGAACACCCCTAAATGTTTCCTTGTCTGACGATGGCATCCACTGGAATGCGTCATTGATCTTGGAGGATTCCGAAATCAGCCAATATTCGTATCCATCGGTCATCCAGTCAGCTGATGGCATGGTGCACATTGTATATACGTGGAGGCGTGAGCGGATCAAGTACGTAAAAATCGATCCCAGCAAATTGACTTCCCTGCCCATCAAAGATGGGCAATGGCCAAAACTTCCAAAAGAAAACACCGCGGTGGAAGAAGCGGCTGCGGAGTAAGGATAGGGCAAAGAAGCAAGAAAAGAGATGGAAGTGGCACAATCTCTCAATCTTTCAATCTTCCAATTTTACAATTTTAAAATCATCCCATTAACCAACGATAACCCGTGAACAATACATCCCATAATAGAAGAAATTTTATCAAATCCCTGGCCGTCATTGGTGCTGGGGTGTGGTCAGGTCAAGCACTTTCAGCCTGCTCTTCCAGCCGCGGAATGGCTGTGACAGGAAAAGAGCGGTATAAAATAGCCGTTTGTGATTGGATGATTCTGAAACGCCAAAAACTAAGTGCCTTTGCCCTGGCCAATGAAATCAATGCCGACGGTATTGAGCTGGACATGGGAGGACTGGGCAATCGGGATACCTTTGACAGTAAGTTAGGTGATCCAGCGGTAAGGCAGGAATTTTTGGCAGAAGCCAAGAAGCAGGGCGTGGGCATCAGCTCCATTGCCATGTCAGGCTTTTATGCGCAATCCTTCGCGGAGCGTCCCACTGTGCCCCAAATGGTGCAGGATACGGTAGATACCATGAAAGGAATGGGCGTGAATGTAGCCTATTTGCCGCTAGGTGTTCCTGGTGATTTGGTAAAGCATCCCGAACTCCGACCGGCCATTGTGGAAAGGCTTAAAATGGCCGGTGCCAAAGCGCAGGAAATTGGGGGCGTTATTGCCGTAGAAACGGCATTGGATGCCGAAGGGGAAGTAGCCCTGCTGCAGGAAGTGGATTCTCCAGGCGTAAAAATTTGCTTTAATTTTGCCAATGCCATCAAAAATGGCAAAGATATTCCCAGTGAACTGAAAATCCTCGGGGCAGACCGTATTGCCCAAATCCACTGTTCGAATACCGATGGAGAGCTGATCGAAAATGATCCGGCACTGGATATGCCCGCCATCAAGGACACCTTGGACAAGTTGGGCTGGGGAGGTTGGCTGATCATTGAACGTTCCCGCGACACAGATGACGTCCACAACGTCCGTGCAAACTATGGCGGTAATGTGGCCTATTTGAAGTCCGTGTTCCAAGGCTGATATATACAATATTTGGCGTATAAAGCTATCGATAATATTGTGGCGATGTACACCGATGTTGTTCCTGATTTGTAAATAATAATCTTAGGTTTGGCTGTTCCTGATTCCTGTTCTGAGCCTGTCGAAGGGTGCAATCAGGAACTCCTCATACAGGGGACTTGTAAGCCCCCAAAACCCAAAATCCAACTGAAATGAAATTACTAGCTCCTGTTTTCCTATTGCTTTCCCTATTGGCATGCCAACAGCCGGAAAAAATCACGATCCTCACTTCCGAAAATGCTTCCAAAAGGGTCGTCTTTGGCGCAGAGAAACTCGCCGAAGCGCTGAAGACCTCGGATGTTTACGACTTGCAGCAGAGCAAGCTTGGGGCAACAACTCCCGAGGGCAAGATCATTGTCATCGGGGAACAGCATGACCCGGCTGTGCGCCAGTGGAAGGAGGGACATGCTTGGGATGCGTCCGAATTGGAAGTGGCGGGGAAAGAAGCTTTTCAGATCAGGAGTGCTGATGAAAACACGCTGTTGGTAGAAGGGGCGGACCCGTCCGGTGCACTTTATGGTGCCCTAGCGCTGGTGGATCAGTTGAACGAAAGAGGAGCGATTGATTTTCACCAGCAACTGAGCGATGGGCCAGAAATGGTGCTTCGTGGGGCGTGCATTGGTCTTCAGAAGACCTCCTATTTGCCTGGCCGTGGGGTCTATGAGTATCCCTATACGCCCGAGAATTTCCCTTGGTTTTATGACAAGGACCTCTGGATAGATTATCTGGACATGCTGGTGGAAAACCGGATGAATTCCTTGTACCTGTGGAATGGCCATCCTTTTGCTTCCTTGGTGAAGCTGGAGGATTACCCTTTTGCTGTGGAAGTGGACGAAGAGACCTTCCAGAAGAACGAAGAAATGTTTCGGTTTATCACCGAGGAAGCCGATAAACGGGGTATTTGGGTGATCCAAATGTTTTATAACATCATCGTATCCAAACCTTTTGCGGAGCACTATGACATCAAAACCCAAGACCGCAACCGTCCAATCATCCCTTACATAGCCGATTATACCCAAAAGTCCATTGCGGCTTTTATAGAAAAGTATCCGAATGTGGGCCTGTTGGTAGCACTGGGAGAGGCCATGTCTGGGGAGGAAAATGACGTGCAATGGTTTACCGAAACGATCATTCCCGGTGTAAAAGACGGGCTGAAGGCATTGGGCAGGACCGATGAGCCGCCGATTATTTTAAGGGCGCACGATACCAATGCTCCACTGGTCATGGAGAAAGCATTGCCGCACTATAAAAACCTTTACACTACCCATAAGTACAATGGTGAATCCCTCACCACCTATCAGCCAAGGGGGCCATGGACCGACATCCACAAAAGCTTGAGCTCCAAAGGCAACATCCATATTTCCAATGTACACATCCTGGCCAATTTGGAGCCTTTCCGCTATGGCTCACCGGATTTTATCCAGAAGAGCGTGCAGGCCATGCACGACGTCCACGGTGCCAATGCCCTTCATCTTTATCCGCAAGCCTCCTATTGGGACTGGCCTTATACGGCGGATAAAACTGTAAGTGGCGAGCGACTGCTACAGATCGACCGGGATTGGATGTGGTACAAGGCTTGGGGACGCTATGCCTGGAATTGCCGGCGAGACCGAGCCGATGAAGTGGCTTATTGGAGTGAAGTGCTGGGAAAGGAATATGGTACCCATGAGGAGGCAGGCAGGCAAATCCTGACAGCTTATGAGGAAACCGGGGAAATAGCGCCAAAGCTTTTGCGGAAATTTGGGATCACGGAAGGAAACCGTCAAACCCTCCTTTTGGGAATGTTTGGGAGCCAATTGGTCAATCCTTACAAATGGCGGGTATATCCGGGCTTTCATTCTTCCTGTGGGCCACTGGGAGAAATCCTGATCGAATATGCTGAAAAAGAGCACAAGGGCATTCCACATGAAGGGGAGATTCCGCCGCAACTCATTGCGGAGGTGGTGGAGCACGGAAGAAAGGCTGTGGAAGCCATAGAGGCGGCGGCTCCAGCAGTGAAAGCGAATAAGGATGAGTTTCTCCGGCTGCAGAATGATGTGTACAGTTACCATTCCTTTGCCGAGTTTTTTTCGGAAAAGGTAAAAGCGGCCATGAAGGTGTTGGAGTTTAAGTATTCGGGTGATGTGGCAGACTTGGAAGCGGCCCTTCCACACTTGGAAAAAAGTGTCGTTCATTACCGCGAGTTGGTGGCATTGACCGAGGATGCCTACCACTATGCCAATAGCATGCAAACCTCCATGCGTCGGATCCCGATTGGAGGAGATGAAGGCCAAAACAAACATTGGAAAGAATTACTTCCCCATTATGAAAAGGAGTTGGCCAGCTTCAAAAGGAATATCGCACTGTTACAGGACACCAAAGATGGCCAGCGCCCAAAGGTTGAGGTGACGCCTTGGGAAGCCGTATCGGTGGACTTGGGACTGGAAGCAGCTCCCTTCACGGTCAAAGAAGGCCAAAAGGTATTTACCGATGATCCGGGTAGGATCGCACAATTTGCTCCCGAGCTCCAGCAGCTGAAAGGCTGGATGCTCTCATCAGAAAAGCTGGATGACGAGGGGATCACCCTCACCTTTAGCAACGACCAGCCGATCAAACTGGTGTTGGGGTATTTTAACACCGGGGACAAGCACTTTCTGACACCGCCCACCTTGGAGACCAATGCCATGGGCAATATGCGTGGCGAAGCGGAAGTCCAGCTGGCCAATGCCCTTCAGATTGAAGGCTTGCCGCCGGTAAACATTCACACGTATGATTTTGAAGCCGGCGAAAATGAACTCACCCTACAGGACGGAAAAGTACTGTTTCTGGGGGCGGTAAAAGGTGATCAAGAAATCGTTTCCCGTGATGTAGGACTGATCGGGGATGCACAGAAAGTGGCGGTGGATTGGGTGTTTTATTAAGATGCGAGAAACTAGTATCAAGTATCAAGTAGTAAGATTAGATGAAAGCGCCAAGAGGAAAGATGCTCAGTTCTCTGGTTCTTCAAGAATCTGGCTGTTAGGGATTTGTCATCCCGAACCTGCAATAAAGGGATTTGTAATCCCCAAAAAACAATCACAAGATGAACACGATTAGCACATATATTTCCTTCTTTTTGCTCCTTTTTTGGAGTGCTATTGCTATAGGGAATGCCCAGGAAGTACGAAAGGAGCTTTCCTTGAACCACGGCTGGAAAACCATTGCCTCTGGTGCATTGCCTTTGGAAGAGAAGGGTTTCGAGAAACCAGCTTTTGACGACTCCCAATGGCTACAAGTGGATGTGCCGCATAATTGGGACCAATACGAAGGCTTCCGAAGAATGAAGCACGGCAACCGCCACGGAGCGGCCTGGTACCGCAAGACCTTCAAGCCTGCGTCCACGGATGAAGGCAAGCGGCATTTCTTGTTTTTTGAAGGAGTGGGATCTTACGCTACGGTGTGGGTAAACGGCCAGCTGGTGGGCAAGCATGCAGGTGGCAGGACCACTTTCACCTTGGATATTACCGATGCCTTGGCTTTTGGAGCCGAAAACACCATTGCGGTGAAGGCTGACCATCCTGCATGGATAGCAGATTTGCCTTGGGTGTGTGGGGGATGTTCCGGTGAGTGGGGTTTTTCTGAAGGCTCCCAGCCCATGGGGATCTTTAGGCCGGTGACCTTGGTTGTGACTGATCCTGTTCGCATAGCACCTTTTGGGGTGCATATCTGGAATGATGAAGCCATATCCGAGAAATCTGCCAAACTGCATTTGACCACAGAACTAAAGAATTACGGTAAAGCCCCAAAGGACATCACACTGGTCAACCGACTACTGGATGCAGATGGAAAGGAAATAGATCGGCAAGAGCGTCGACTTTCATTGGCAGCAGGCCAATTGGACACCATTCCTCAGACCACTGCTACCATCGAACAGCCCAACCTTTGGTCTCCCGCAAACCCTTACCTCTACAGCATGGTCACGGAAGTGTATGAAGGGGACCGTTTAATGGATAAAATAAGCACGCCCTATGGTATTCGTTGGATCAGTTGGCCAGCGGGGCGAAAGGATGGTGACCACCGGTTTTTTATCAATGGCAAGCCCTTGTTTGTCAATGGGATTTGCGAGTACGAGCACCTGATGGGCCAAAGCCACGCCTTCACCGATCAGCAGGTCATGTCCCGGGTGGAGCAGATGTTGGCAGCTGGTTTTAATGCGTTTAGAGATGCTCATCAGCCCCATAATTTTACCTACCATGAAGCCTGGGATCGCCATGGAATCCTTTTCTGGACCCAATTTTCGGCCCATATCTGGTACGATACCCCCGAGTTTAAGGCAAACTTCAAGAAATTGCTGCGCGACTGGGTGAAAGAGCGGCGCAACAGCCCTTCAGTGGTTTTATGGGGATTGCAAAATGAAAGCACCATCCCGAAGGCCTTTGCGGAAGAATGCACTGCAATCATCCGGGAAATGGATCCCACCACTTCTTCCCAACGGCTGGTGACCACCTGCAATGGCGGCGAAGGGACAGATTGGAATGTAATCCAAAACTGGTCCGGTACTTATGGCGGTGAACCAGAGCAGTACGGCGAAGAGCTAAGTGAGCAAATTCTGAATGGAGAATATGGGGCTTGGCGTACGTTGGATTTGCATACAACCGGGCCATTTGACCAGAAAGGAGCCTATAGTGAGGATCGTTTTTACCAACTTATGCAAATCAAAGTCCGAGAGGCGGAACAACATAAAGACAGTTTGGCCGGACAATTCCATTGGCTATTCAATTCCCATGAGAACCCCGGGAGAATCCAGAATGGAGAAGCCTTCCGTGACATCGACCGTGTGGGACCGGTAAACTATAAAGGGCTGGTAACGCCTTGGGAAGAACCCACAGATGCGTATTACATGTATCGGTCGGAATATGCCCCTGAAACCAGCGAGCCCATGGTGTACCTTGTGAGCCATACTTGGCCAGACCGCTGGATCGAGCCGGGAATCAAGGACAGCGTAGTGGTATTTTCCAATTGCGAAGAAGTAGAATTGTTCAATAGCGTTAATGGCCATTCCCTTGGCAAAAAAGTAAATCCAGGCTTGGGGAGCAATTTCCAATGGGATGATGTGGATATCCGCTATAACGTCCTGAAAGCAGTGGGCTATCGCGATGGAGAAGTTGTGGCAGAGGATATGATCTTGCTGCACCATTTGCCGGAAGCGCCTGACTTTGACCAATTGGTAGACCAGACCGATATGCTGAAGTCAGCCCCCGGGTACCATTACCTGTATCGTGTAAATGCAGGAGGACCGGCCTATACGGACCAGCATGGACAATTCTGGCATGCTGATGTACAGCGCAAAGATAAAAATAGCTGGGGGTCGTTATCATGGACGGATGATTTTGAGGATTTGCCGGCTTATTATGCCAGTCAGCGAAGGACCTTTGATCCTATCGGAGGTGTGGCAGACTGGGGACTGCTCCAGACATTCCGATATGGCAAACACAAGTTGCGGTATGCATTTCCATTACCAGATGGCGAGTATTTGGTCGAGCTCTATTTTGTCGAGCCTTGGTACGGTACCGGAGGGAGCTTGGAAGCAGCAGGTTGGCGTGATTTTGATGTAGCCATCAGTGGCGATACGGTGTTGCGGAATGTGGATATTTGGCAGTTGGAGGGGCATGATCAAGCCATGAAGAAGGTGGTGAAGGGAAGTGCAAAGGATGGTTTATTGACCGTTAGCTTTCCCAAAATCACGGCCGGCCAAGCGGTGATTTCCGCCATTGCCATTGCCACTAAGGAAGGCGGCATCCACCCGGCACCTCCATCCCCGAAGACCATCACCAACTTCCAATCAAGCCAAAAAGGGGCGAGTGTACAGTCGTGGCTGGATACCGGCCAGCCTCAATATGCCGACAAGGAGATTGCTTTTAGCCAATTGCCTTACAATTTGTATGGTGCTGATTGGGTGAGGTTTCCCACGGATGCCCAAAGCGTTTCAGGTACCTTCCAAGCGTTGGAAAGTGCTACGTTATACGTGCTCATGGACAGTGCCGTGACAGTGCTGCCTGATTGGATGGCGGGATTTGAACGGACAGATCAGCTAGCTGCTAATGGCCAAGGAACGCACTTCCACGTGTACGAAAAAGCATTGAAAAGCGGAGAGGAGGTTGATTTTGGAGAAAATGGAGCGGTATCGGAAGGCGAAGCATCCATGTACACCTTGGTGCTGGTGCCAGCATATGAGATGGGAGATGGAGAGGAGCAGCGTCCGGTGGAGGCACTGGAAGCAGAATCGGCCCAAGTCGACGGAAGTTTTACCACTGGAAACTTTAAGAAAAGTGACTATATCGCCTTTGAAAAAGACAATAGCTTCTCCTGGGAGGTTAATCCAGGGTTGGCAGGGACTTTTTTGATTCGATTTAGGTACATGAACAATGGCGATGATCCGAAAAAGGTGCGACTGCGCATTACGGCGGCCAATGGGGTGGTCATGCGGGATGATGTGATCGCATTTCCTGTGGCAGATGTCAAATGGAAAATCCTGAACACCACTTCCGGCGGGCAGCTGAATGCCGGCAAATATACCATTACCCTTTCTGGAGAAGGACTTGACGGCTTATGGTTGGACCGGGTGGAATTTCAATAAAATGAAATGAATAACGAGCAAAACCTTAAAAAAATGCAGTGAGTGTCCTATTTTACCTATAACTTTAATGGGACGGTTAAAGGCCAAATAATAAATACCATGCAAAAATTCCTGAGTTTTATCCTTGTGTTTTCCCTGGCAGTGGTCAGTTGGAATTGTGCTTCTTCTGAAGACAAGGAAAGGCAAGTCATTGACTTTAATTATGGTTGGCGCTTTCAGTTGGGAGACCATCCCAATGCGATCAGTGAGGACTTTGATGTGTCCAATTGGCGGGAACTGAACCTTCCGCATGATTGGAGCATCGAAGGGGATTTCAGTGAAGATCACCCGACCAAGCCAGAAGGGGGAGCCCTGCCAGCAGGAATCGGGTGGTACAGGAAGGCCTTTAAGTTGCCCACTGAAGCAAAGGAGCAAAGCATTTGGATTGAGTTTGACGGGGTGTATCGCAATGGAGAGGTCTGGATCAATGGTCACCGCCTAGGAAAACGGCCAAACGGTTACAGTTCTTTCAAGTATGACCTAGGGGAACATTTGAATTATGGCGACAAGGTAAATGTTTTGGCCGTGCGTGTGGACAATTCCGAACAGCCCAACTCCCGTTGGTATACTGGCTCGGGAATTTACCGAAATGTGCGCCTTATCCGCACCGGAAAAGTTCATGTGGAGCATTGGGGAACCTATGTCACCACGCCGGAAATCACGGATTCTTCTGCTGTGGTAAACTTAGAAGTAATGGTCAAGAATGACGGCTTCAATGAGCGGAAGTTAACGGTGCGATCGACCATTTTGGATGCAGATGGTGAAGCGGTCACGGAGGAGGAGCAACCGTTGGTACTCGGCAAAGGTGAAAGTACTGACGTCACCCAGCGTTTTACCGTACCTTCACCCAAACTATGGTCCACTGACGAGCCTTATTTGTATCAGGTGGTGACACAGGTATATGCAGGGATGCAATTAATGGATGACTATGTGACCCCCCTGGGGATTCGGTATTTTAATTTTGATGCCCAAAAAGGTTTTTCCCTTAACGGGAAGCGGATGAAGATCTTGGGCGTTTGTAATCACCATGACCTGGGTGCCTTGGGAGCAGCAGTCAATAAACGGGCGATTGAGCGGCGACTGGAAATCCTGAAGGAAATGGGCGTCAATGCCATCAGGACCGCGCACAATCCCCCAGCACCAGAGCTGTTGCAGCTATGTGATGAGATGGGCTTCATCGTACAGGACGAGGCTTTTGACGTGTGGAAAAAGAAAAAAGTGGATGCCGATAGTCATTTGTTTTGGGACCAATGGCACCGCAGGGATTTGGAGGATTTGATCTTGCGGGATAGAAACCATCCGTCCATCATGATGTGGAGCATTGGCAATGAGATCCGAGAGCAGTTTGACAGCACGGGCATCAGCATTACCAAGGAACTGGTAAGGATCGTAAAAGAACTGGATACGACGCGGGTGGTGACCTGTGCGTTGACCGAGAATATTCCCTCAAAGAACTTTATTTATCAATCAAAAGCACTGGACTTGCTGGGCTTTAATTACAAGCACAAAGACCATAAAAACTTTCCAAAATGGTATCCCGGGGAAAAGCTGATTGCCACGGAAAACATGTCTGCGTTGGCGACCCGTGGACATTATGACTTGCCATCGGATACCATCATGCGGTGGCCTCAGGCCCATGACAAGCCTTTGGAAACAGGAAATGAAGATTTGACCGTTTCGGCCTATGACCAAGTTTCGGCCTATTGGGGCAGTACGCATGAAGAGACCTGGAAATCCATCAAGGACCAAGATTTTATGGCTGGATTGTTTGTTTGGACAGGCTTTGATTACTTGGGCGAGCCAATTCCTTACCCTTATCCAGCAAGGAGTTCCTATTTCGGTATCGTGGATTTGGCAGGATTTCCCAAGGATGCCTACTACATGTATCAAAGTGAATGGACAGCTGATACGGTGCTGCACGTATTTCCGCATTGGAACTGGGAAGCTGGCCAAGAGGTGGACGTATGGGCTTATTATAACCAAGCCGATGAAGTGGAATTGTTCCTGAACGGAGAATCGTTAGGAATCAAGCAAAAAGAGGGGGACGACCTGCATGTCATGTGGCGTACTCCTTTTGAGCCGGGAACGCTGAAGGCGGTAGCCCGTAAGGACGGGAAGAAAGTGGCAGAGAAGAAGGTGACTACTGCAGGTGATGCCCAAAAAGTAACCCTTTCACCCGATCGGAAAACCATCAAAGCGGATGGAAAGGACCTTTCGTTTATCACGGTGAGCATTTGCGATATGGACGGAAATATCGTGCCCAATGCAGATAATATGGTCAATTTTGAAATTCAGGGAGAGGGGAAGATTATGGGGGTAGACAATGGCTATCAGGCCAGCTTGGAACCGTTTAAGGCAAATTATCGCAAAGCTTTTAAAGGAAAGTGCTTGTTGATCGTCCAGTCCGCCAGAGAGGCAGGCGAGATTTCCATTCGGGCCACTTCAGAGCATCTCCAGCCAGGGGAGATTGTCTTGGAGACGGTGGATTGATGGAGAAGCGTAAAGGTGTGTGTTAAAGTTGGAAATTTTCTTCCATTAAGGATTTCGGATCAAGCAATATTTTTGGGGGGATGATTTTCGACATGTTCTTATGAAAGAAAATTGCACACCGCTAATACGGAAAAAGTTGAATGGGGTAATTTACCATGGGCTTCACCCATGGCTATGAATGTGCCGTGGGGCTAACTTTCGAGTTTACATCATACACCATACCTCGGATTTGCAACGCCTTAAGCATCCTAGCTGTGTTTATCAGCGTTCATCCGTGGCCAAATAGCAACCAAAGGTGGCGAAGAACATATTTACCCATCGAAATAGGCTACCCCCCCCCATCTTTTCTGCTTGATCCAGGATTCATTGGGGTCTGAGCAGGGAAATCGCTTTAAACTATTAGTAGAAAGATGTCAGCCTGAGCGCTTGCCTAAATTAAATAACTTCATCGGGTTAAAAGCCATTTCCTTGGGCGTATGAGCTAATGTTTTTATTTACCCGTGGTGTTCCTTTCAGCAGTGTCATTGGCTCTCGATGCTGTTAAAAGACCTATAGAAGTGATGGTGGTCCAGCCAAAGACCAAACCAAAAACCAACCGGTGGGTAAGGGGCATGGACCATAGGCCTGCCACATAGCCTATCATGGAAGCCAAAAGCAATAAGGCTATGGTATTGGCCCGATGTCGAATGGTCTTTTTAATGGATGTGTTAAAGCCTATTCGGGATAATGCTGTTAACCAAGCGGCTAAACCTATGCAAATGGCAAGGATATGAGCTTTGGAAACAGCGCTATTGACCAATTCCATATCCATTGGTATGGCGGTAAACGCATATCCTACTCCAAACAGGGATAGGCAAAACGCCACAATTTTATCCTTTAACAGAAGGCCATACATGAACCCAAAGCCTACTAACCCGATCCCGACCAAGGCAAACCCACAAATATTCCAACCTAAAGCGAAGGGAGCCCCTTTGGCACCCAGGGTGCTGATATAGTCCTTAAAAAAACTAAAGTCGTTGTTTAAATTTCCAAAGATCAATAGTGCTGTGAGCAGAAGTAGCACGGTAGCCAAGCCAATAATTCCCGTGATTTTTATGCTATTTCCTTTTTTAAAGGCATTAGGGAGACTCATGCTTTTTTGACTGACTTTGGTATTTGCCGGGAGTGATGCCGGTGCGGTGGGAAAAGGTAGTGGTGAAATGCTGTAAAGAGGAGAATCCACAATGATAAGCGATGTCTGACAGGTCCATGCCTTTCGGGTCGAGGATTTGGGCTTTGGCCTTTTCTATTTTGAGGTTGATGATAAAACTGTTTGGAGGATATCCCGTGAGGCGTTTTACCTCATCGGTAAACTTGGTTTTACCCATTCCGAAATGGCTGGCCATATCGTCGACGATCCATTTTTTGGTCAGGTCATGTTGGACCATAGAGGTCAATTGTTCGATAAAATGATCATCTTCATCGATCTTTAATTTCCGGTGCTTGAGGTCCCGGTACAGTTCAATCAATAGATTTTCGATTAGATTGGCGATGATCCTTTCATATCCTTCCCGCTGATGGAGCAGTTCATCCTTTAATTCGGCAAAATACTTTTTGAACACACGGGCTTTTTTGAGCACCATGCCTTTTTCAGCGGCAATCATATTGCCCAGCTCTTCTTGAAATCCAGATGATAACTTCGACCAGTTGCCCAGCTGCAATGGTGCTCCGGGGGAAAAGGCTTCGGGCTTAATGATCAGCCAATTGATCTGGCCCATGTCCATTTTACCTGCGGGGCTACCGTTCCAGTGCCATGGGGCCGTGATGGATAAGTCGTCCGGCAGCAGTTCCACAGACCTGTTTTCGATGACCCAGTCGTATTTGCCACTTTCAATAAAGTGGATTTCAATTCCGTCGTTCAGGTGTGGGCGCATGTTTTCGTCCATCCGGACTTTAGAGAATTTCATGCTGCCAAATTGGTTGATAAACGGGAGGGAGGCGATGGGGCCGGGGTTTTCCTCATGGTACCACATGCCTGATTCTCCAGCCTTAAATTTGGGTGAGGTAGTAGCGCTACGTTCGGTCATGGTTTTGGGTTGATTGATGATGATTTTGACTGATTTTTGGGTGTTTTGCGCAATAAAGTACTAATATAACGACCTTTTTATAAAATCGACCGTTGTTTTAATTTTTATTCGGTTTTGGTTTGCTCTAGGGATATTTACTTCAGCCCCTGATGAAGATATTATCTCAATTATCAACCCAAAATTTCCTAACTTATGAAATCAACACTACGCTTTGCCACCTTGGTGGTAGGAAGCAGCATGTTACTCTTAAATGTAAATGCTGCCACACAACCTGTTTCTATTCACCCAAGCCCTCCACCGCTGGAAATGTCATTTCAGCAGGCAAATGAAGTCGTTCGCGGAACGGTAAGGGACGCAGAATCGGGTGAGCCCATTCCGGGAGTCAATGTTCGTTTAAAGCAAACCAGCAAAGGAACCGTCACGGACATCGATGGAAAATTCGAAATCACCGTTGAAGGTCCAGAAAGTATTTTGACGTTTTCCTTTATCGGTTATGAAGCCCAAGAAGTCACCGTAGGCAACCGAGGGGTCATGGAGATATCCCTGCATGCCGACATGGAGAGTTTGGAAGAAGTCGTGGTGGTCGGCTACGGAACGCAGGTAAAGCGAAACGTGACAGGTTCGGTAAGCTCCGTGGAAGTAGATCAGTTGGAAACACAACCCAACACCAATATAGGTCAGGCACTGCGGGGCCGGGTAGCTGGGGTGCAATTTACCGATAACGGCCGCCCTGGTCAAGGCGGAAATGTGCTGGTAAGGGGCCAGCGTTCCATTACCGCAAGTAACGATCCCTTGATCATTTTGGATGGGGCATTTTTTAATGGAGAACTATCCGATATTAACCCTTCTGATGTGGCGTCCATGGAAGTGCTAAAGGACGCAAGTGCCTCGGCTATTTATGGGTCCAGGGCTGCTAACGGGGTGATATTGATTACATCCAAAAAAGGTACGTCAGAAAAGCCGCTCATCAGGATCAATTCTTATGCAGGGGTCTCGGATTGGAGCTATAAAATGCCCCTCTATTCCCCGGATGAGTATCTTCAGCGTAGGCTGGATTTTAGGTCCCAAAATCAGCCGAATGATCCTGAATTGCCTGTGCGGGAACTGTTAACTGCAGAGGAAAGGGAAATGTATGATGCGGGAAGGACCGTGGATCCTTGGGAAGAGATTTCGCAAAATGCCTCCCAGAAATCCATTAACCTCAGCGTATCGGGACGGAGCGATAAGACCAATTATTTTATTTCCGGAAGTTATGTGGATGAAGAAGGCCTGATTTATGGAGACCGGGCCAGCAGGATATCCATGCGCCTAAACCTCACGAATGAAATCACCAATTGGTTAAAGGTGGGAGCCAATACCCAATATGTCCAGCGAGACCTGTCGGGCGTAGAAGCCTCAGTGCTCAATGGCTACTGGCTTACCCCTTACGCCAAAATGTATTATGACGATGCCAAAACAGATCCAGTGCCGTATCCTACAGGCGACAATCTGGTGAGCAATCCGATGTTCAATGCCCTTTTGATGGACAACGAACAGATTTCAAATAACCTTATGGCCAATCTGTTTGCGATCATTGATGTCCCTTTTTTGGAAGGCTTAAGTTATCGGTTTAATTATAACCCAAACATTCGCTGGAGCCACGACTATTCTTTCCAGCCGATTTATCAAAGAAACGGGATCAATAATCCAGGTACCGGCAGGAAATACAATCAAAACCGGATGAATTGGCAGTATGAAAATATTGTGACCTATACTAAAGATATCAATGACCATGGCTTTGACCTGACCTTGCTATATGGGCGTAACCATTCTTTTCGTGAAGGAACCTTTGCGGAAGGAAGGGGCTTTGTCAATGATGCCAATGGTTGGCATAACCTTGAAATAGCCGAAACCCAGCAGATCGAAACAGAGGGAAGCCAGCAGGATGGGGTATCTTCCATGGCCCGGTTAAACTATCGGTATAAGAACCGCTATATGATTACCCTCACGGCAAGAAGAGATGGCGCCTCGGTATTTGGCGAGGACAAGAAGTTTGGGACGTTCCCTTCCGTGGCCTTGGGCTGGGTGATGAGTGACGAAGCATTTATGATGAAGCAAAATACCGTCGATATGTTAAAACTGCGGTTGAGCTATGGTGAGGTGGGAAACCAAGCCGTTTCAGCGTACCGATCACTGGACCGGTCAAATTCCTTCCAATACGTTTTTGGAGCTGATACGTATACGGCGCTATTCCCCAATCCTGAATACATGCCCAATCCCAGCTTGGGCTGGGAAACTACCGAGTCCTTCAATGCTGCAGTAGACTTTGAGCTGTGGAGAGGGAGACTTTCAGGAACGGCTGAGTTTTATGACATGACCACGACGGATCTTTTGCTGGCACGAAGCCTTCCTGCCATGACGGGGTTTTGGTCCACCACGGCCAATTTGGGACAAACCAGTAATACCGGATTCGAGTTGACCTTGAACGGCGGGATTATCCAAAAGCAGGATTTTTCTTGGAACAGTACCCTGACGTTCTCTACCAATAAAAACCGCATCGATCACCTGTATTATGCGGATTCTGATGGGGACGGACGAGAAGATGATGACCTTGGCAACCGGTGGTTCATTGGGCAGCCAATTGGAGTGACCTATGATTATGCTTTTGATGGCATCTACCAAGAAGGTGATGAGATCCCTGATGGGTATCAAGCTGGATGGGTCAGGGTAAAAGACCTGAACAATGATGGTCAAATCTCTCCCGAAGACAGAACAGTGCTGGGCCAAACCGCTCCAAAATACCGATGGGGAATCAATAATCAATTCAATTATAAAAACTGGTCTTTATCGGTTTTTGTCAATGCCATGACCGGTTGGGAGGCACAGTTTAACCTGCTGGATATAAGTACCCAAACGGGAAATAGCTATCCTGGAAGATCAGTGAATTTCCTCAATGCCGGATATTGGACACCCGAAAACCAATCCATTGAACGGCCGGGGCTGACCTATACCAATCCATTGGGACGGGGCTACTACCTCAGCAGGGATTTTGTCAGGATCCAGGACGCGACACTCGCTTATAGTTTTCCCGAAGTGATGTTGGAAAAATGGCGGATGTCAGGTTTAAAAGTGTATTTGAGTGGGCGAAACCTTGCCACCTTTACCGATTGGATGGGGCCTGATCCCGAAAGTGGAAACAATACCATCACCAATTTGTATCCTACCCCACGCACCATCATCGCTGGGTTGAATATCAGCTTTTAACAAACAAGCCCAATATCATGAAAAATATAACACATAAATACATCAAAAAAGCAACGCAACTATTGTTTGGAGCATGCATTGTCGGTGCAGTACTGTCATGTGAAAATGATTTTTTGGAAGAAAAGCCCTTGGATTTCCTGAACTCTGATGTGGTATTGACCAATCCTGAGGGATTCGAAAGTGCCATTACCGGACTTTATGAATCTGTCAGGCACCTGTATTTCAGGGAAGATGGTTCGAAAATGCAGGCCATGTACTACGGCACGGACGTGGCCACCACAGGAGATCGGTCGTTGGCAGATTTTAAAGATTATGGAACGTGGCTTACGCCTACACTTTATGCAGTGGACCATTACTGGAACTGGGGATATCGAAACTTAATGCCCAGGGCAAACACCATTATCCAATATGCAACTGAGCAGGATTTTTGGGAAAGCGATGCCCAACGGAATGCGGTCATTGCCGAAGCCAGGTTTTTCAGGGCCTATGCGTATAATTTCATGGCCAATCTATACGGGGATGTCCCCATTGTGGATCAGCTGTACCGCGCACCAAAGGCCGATTTTCAACGAAGCCCTAGGGCCGAGGTATATGACTTTGCCCGTCAAGACCTAGAGTTTGCCGCCCAATGGCTGCCGGATGAAGCCAGTGTAGATGGACGGGTGACCAAAGCCGCAGCCTATCATTTGCTTTCCGAAGTTTACATTAGCCTTGGTGATTTCGATGCGGCCATAGAGGCGGCTACAAGGGTCATTGATGATGGTAACTACGACCTGATGCGGGAACGTTTTGGAAGCTGGGTAGATCAGCCGGGAGATGTTATTTCAGACCTGCATGCCCAAGATAACCAAAACCGCTCCACAGGAAACATGGAGACCATCTGGAATTTGCAGTTTGAGCCAAGGTCTACCCCGGGCGGTACCGTAGAAAACAGTAGATGGAAAGGAGTCACTTGGTTAAGGGCTTGGGGGCCGAAATGGTGGGAAATCACCGATCCTAATGGTGAACCAGGGATGGAACTTTCGGTGGACAGCCTAGGCCGAGGAGTAGCTTGGGTGAGGCCGACCAATTATTATTCCTATGACATTTGGGAGGACGAAGACGATGTTAGAAATTCTTCTTTTAACATTCGAAGAACCTATTACTATAACAATCCGGCCTCAGAATACTTTGGTCAGGAGGTCCAATTGGATCCTAACAGACTGGATTCGATGGTCCAATTTTATCCTATGCTCACAAAGATCGAAGGAACTGCCGAATACCTGGAGGGAGCCAATTATGGTAGGTCCTTTAAAGATGTATATTTGATGCGGCTAGCCGAGACGTACTTGTTGCGAGCGGAAGCCTATTTGCTAAATGGCAATCCTGATCTGGCAGCAGCAGATATCAATGAAGTGCGCCAGAGGGCCAATGCCAGTCCCATTACTGGAGCAGAAGTGGACTTGGATTTTATATTGGACGAACGGGCTCGAGAGCTTATTATTGAAGAGAATAGGCGGTTGACCTTGAATAGAATGGGGAAATTGGTAGAGCGTACCAAAATGTACAATCCTCAAAGTGGCCCTTCCATTCAGGAGCATCATGAACTGTTCCCTATTCCACAGACGACGATAGATGCAAACATAGACGCTCCTTTAAAGCAAAACCCTGGCTATTTATAACGATTGATCGGCGATAAAGGCGCTTAGGAGGTTGTCTCGAAAGTTGAATTTGCTGCCATATTTGGAGCGCAAGGGAAACAAACGAGACAACCTCTTTTTTTGGCTTGGATAAGGGTGTTTTTATGGTACTTTTATTTATCCATGGATTTACCATTTTGCTCCCTGGCCGTCGCAAATTTTTATACTTGAATTCGGATGAAGCATCCTATCTGTATTTATCAGTGTTCATCCTTAGCAGAATAGAAATTACAGGTAATAAAGAATAATTTAGCCATCAAAATAGGCTATTCCCCAACTTTTACCTGGTCTTTATTTGAGTGCTGATATACTTGTTGTAGTGTAAGTAGTTATAAAATCGACCGTCGTTTTTATTTTTCTTTTGGTAATTTTTTAAAATAGATATTGGGAGTGCAATGCAGTTAAAAGTATTGGTTGTTGTTCATTCATCCGAATAGAGTTTGGTGAAATAGGACTGATGCTGGTGAGTTGTGTTGAGTCTTTAACCCAAAATACACTAATTTATGAACCCAAAATTACTTGTGATGTTAGCCGGTACCTGGCTAGGTACCCATGCGACATCAACGGCCACCGTCGCTGATACGGGGCCGGCCACACATTCGATTTCGGTACCAACCCCGATGGAAAGAACCATCCGCGGTGTTGTAAAAGATGCCGAAGATGGACAGACGATTCCGGGTGTGAATGTCATGCTTAAAGGAACCCAAAACGGCACCGTTACCGATATGGAAGGTGCATTCCAATTGTCCGTTCCGGATGATGCCACTACGTTGGTTGTTTCCTTTGTCGGATACCTTTCCCAAGAGGTGTCCATTACCGCCGAGGAGAATCTCGAAGTATTCCTGGAACAAGACGTCCAAAACCTCGATGAGGTCATTGTAGTGGGATACGGCACGGCTCGAAAGCGGGACCTTACCGGTGCAGTCAGCCGTGTAGGGGAAGAGGGCTTTAACAAAGGAGTGAATGTGTCACCTGACCAACTCATCCAAGGCAAAGTCGCTGGAGTAGACATCATCAACAACAGTGGTGCTCCAGGGGGCCAAGTGACGTTTAGGATCCGGGGTACTTCTTCGGTGCGCTCCGGTAATCAGCCGCTTTTTGTGGTGGATGGAGTGCCGTTGGATGGCCGAAACACCAAACCTGGCGCCACTGCAGGGGAGCTGGGCAGTACCGAAGGGTCTAACCCGCTTAATTTCATCAATCCCAATGACATCGAATCCATCGATGTGCTCAAGGACGCATCGGCGACAGCCATTTACGGCTCTCGCGGTGCCAACGGAGTGGTGATGATCACGACCAAAAAAGGGAAGTCAGGTGCTCCCAAAGTGACCGTGGATATGAGCACAGCAGTGAGCACCATGGTGCGCCGTCCAAATATTATGAATGGGGATACCTACCGAAGGGCTTTGCAGCATAGGGGCATTGAAGGGAATAATGGCGGTGGTGCCGTAGATGCATTCGATGAAATCACCCAGACGGCCTTGACCAATCGGCTCAACCTAAGTGTAAGCGGAGGAGGAGAAAAAAACAACTACCGCCTGTCGTTGGGATACCACGATCAAGAAGGCGTGGTAAAAGAGTCCGGACTAAAGAAATATACGGCCAGTTATACCACCGGCTACCGGTTTTTGCCGGAAGACCGGGTAAAGCTTGATGTCAGCCTGATTGCTTCCAACACGGTAGAGCAAGGCGCACCCATAGCCGAAAACTCCAATGTCAATGGCAGTTTGATCGGCAATGCCATCGAATGGAACCCTACCGTGCCTTTTCGATACGCGGACGGGTCATTTGTCCAGCGGATGTACGATCAGGGAGGCAATGGGGTGGACGGGTTGTCCACCAATCCGGCAGCGCTTTTGGCCTATTACAATGACGAAAGTAATGTGACCAATATATTGGGGAATTTGGCCCTCACCGTCAACATCATTGACGGCCTCGATTACCGCTTTAGTATAGGGGTAAACCACGCCAAGGGGAATCGTACCGTGGACACCTCCGGGGAGTTGTTTTTGAGCACCATTACAGACTTGGGCTTGGCCCTGTCCAATACCTCTACCTTGACTAGTCAAACCCTGAATCATACCCTGAACTATAAAAAGGAACTGGGGAATGTTCACCTCGATGCCTTGCTGGGCTATGAATTTCAGGATTATAAAAGCTATGTGAACAATATCTCTGCTCGGGGTTTCACTTCTTTTGATGTGTTTGGGACGGATATCCTCCAGAATCCCTCCCGGGACAATGTAGGTGTGAGCTCCTTTCGCGATCCTACCAACCAGCTACAGTCATTCTTCGGACGCTTGAACCTGAACTTTTCCGATCGCTTTTTGCTGACAGGCACCATGCGGGCGGACGGTTCCACCAAATTTGGGGAAAACAATAAATACGGTTATTTCCCTTCATTTGCCGGGGCGTGGGTACTGAGTGAAGAAGGTTTCTTGAAGTCCAGCAGTCTTATCGATAACCTGAAGTTGAGAATTGGATGGGGAATTACGGGCAACCAGGAATTTCCTGCGGGCGCTTCACAAGAGCGATATGCCTTCGGGAATCAGCAAATTTCTCTGATCAATGTGGCCAATCCGGATTTGAAATGGGAGACGACCGAAACGGTGAATATCGGCCTTGATTTTTCCCTTTTCCGCTCTAAAGTAATGGGTTCACTGGAGTATTTTGACAAGGCCACTACCGACTTGCTGTTTCAGTTGCCCACAATCCAGCCGGCTCCTGCAGCTCAGTTTTGGACCAATGTGCCTGCCACCGTCAGAAACCGGGGGATGGAGCTGATGCTGAGCACCATTGTGGCCGATTCGGAGAAATTGCTTTGGGAAGTGGGCATGAACGCCACTTACCTCACCAATGAGCTGACCGATTATGATGGTGCTCCTGTTTGGACAGGCCAAATCAATGGCAATGGCCTTGGTGGAGGATCCAATTCCCAGCAATTGGTCAATGACCATCCTCTCAATGTCTTTAAGATGCTGGTTTTTGAAGGCCTGGATGAAAATGGGGTGGCCCAATATGCTGATCAGGAAGCATTTGTCGGGGATCCAAATCCCAATTTTCTTTTGGGCCTCAATACGCGGGTGGATTATGGGAAATTTGGCTTTAACATGAGCTTAAATGGAGCCTTTGGGCATCAAATTTACAACAACACCGCCAATGCCTATTTGACGGCGCCCAATTTCGGCCTTGGCAGGAATTCATCGCCAGAAATTGGATTGGGCAATGAAAGCTTGTCCAATGCCAATGTCGTCTCTACTCGCTTTTTGGAAGATGGAGATTTTATAAGGCTGCAAAATGCCTCTCTCAGCTACAACCTGGGGGGAATAGGGAACGTGATCAGCAACCTCCGCTTCTCCCTCACCGGTCAAAACCTGTTTTTGATCACGAACTACAGTGGTTTTGACCCTGAAGTCAATACCAACAGGGCCGTGGATGGTGTACCTTCCTATGGAATCGAATATGCTCCTTACCCAAGGGCCAGGACCTTTTTGTTGGGAGTAAGTGCCTCTTTCTGAGGTTGAGCGAGGTGGGGCTTGCCCACTTTCCATGTCCATTTATAGCCTACGATAACCCATAAACGAGTAACCCAATAACCATGAAAAAACAATCATTATTATATACGTTAGCGCTGACCGCCCTCCTTTCATGTACGGATTTGGAGGAAGAATTGCGTTCAGAGTTGCCCAAGGAAAAGGCAGAAGCTTTTCTGAAAGAGAATGTAGACTTCAGCTCCTTGATGGAGACAGTCTACCGGGACTTTGACAGTCGGTATATCCAACATGCGGGGTGCGTGTGGCTGTTTCAGGAAATCAGTGCAGATGCCGCGGTGGTGCCCTCCCGTCCATCCGGCTGGGATAATGGCGGCGTGTACCGTCAACTGCACACCCACACTTGGGTACCGACCAATCCCTATATCCAATCGCTTTGGCGAGGCCTGAACAAAGGAATCTTCGATGCCACCAATGTACTCTCTTTTGAGCCTACGGCGGAATTGGCTGCAGAGGCGAGGTTTCTACGGGCGTTTTTTATGTATTCGGTCTTGGACTTGTTTGACCAAGTACCTTTTCGAGAGCCTGGAGACAATCTTTTGGAACCTTCCACGGTCCTTCGTGGAAAGGCAGCAGCGGATTTTATCATTCAGGAAGTGGAGGAAGTGCTTCCTGATCTTCCTGCTACGGGCCCCGCTTATCACGCCTCAAAAAATGCCGCCCATGGCCTCTTGGCCAAACTTTACCTGAACAGAGCAGTCTATGAAAATCGGGCATCACCACAGTTTTCCACTACCGATATGGATCAGGTGATCGCTCATGTGGATGCGGTCGAAGGAAAAAGTCTGGATTTTTACTGGGACAGTTTTGTGCCAGAAAATAACAGTGCTTCCTCTGAACTGATCTTTACGATCGAAGGCTTGGGCGGTGTCAGGTCACATTCCCTTTGGGTATGGTGGCATGCCATATTCCCTACGGAAATGACCCTGCCGAATGGTGGAGGCTGGAATGGCTTCTGTTCGACGCCGGAGGTGTATGAGCTATTTGAAGAAAATGATGTCAGGAGGTATTATGAACATCCCCTGACAGAAGCACACGGCTATAATGCAGGTTTTCTGACAGGCCAACAAACCGATGCCGAAGGGAATCCGCTGCCGGACGTGGTGTTTACGAAGGAAGTGCCTACCATTGTCGGTGCGACCCTCTGGAACGGCTATCGTCCCGTAAAATACATTCCGGATTATCAATATCCCGGTGCCGCAAACAATGATATCGTATTGCTCCGATATGCGGATCTTTTGCTGATGAAGGCAGAGGCCCAATGGCGTAACGGCGATGCGGCCAGTGCCCTGGAAATCATAAACCAGGTGCGGGAGCGAAATAACATTGGGCCATTGGAAGAGGTGAATGCCCAAGTGCTGCTGGACGAGCGAGGTAGGGAATTGTTTTGGGAAGGCCATCGAAGGCAAGATATGGTTCGTTTCGGGACATTTTTGGGGGAATGGACCCTCAAGGAAGCCTCTGATCCCAAGTACCTGATCTTCCCGATCCCTCCAGCCGATGTCCTGTCCAATCCGAATTTAGAGCAAAACCCAGGGTTTTAATGGAGCCTTGGAAATTGGGAATATCGGTGGAGGAAGCCCCATGCCTATGGGCAAATAGGTTTTATGCACTACTGCTCAAAAAGGCAACGGGCAGCTCATCCCGAAAGTGCAGGATAGTGTTCAGGGGAGTCTGCTGTAATATTAGCTTAACGTACAGCCGGAAGCGCCGGAAAAACCGAAGGTGGAAGCAGGAAGCAGACATTACGGCGTCAACGGGGAAAACTTCAACCGTTCCGATTTCATAAAATTTCAATCAGTTATATCATAACAGCATGCATAAACCAATTATAACCTTATTGATCCTTGGGGTCTTTTTGACCAGTTTGATGTCCGATGTGATGGCCCTCGATATCTGGGTGGCCAAGAGTGGCGATGATGCCAATGAGGGTTCGAAATCAAGCCCTCTGGCCACAGTTCACATGGCCTTGCGGAAAGCCCGGGAGTTACGCCGGATACAGGACCCTTCCATTGCAGAGGGGATTAATATTATGGTGGGAGATGGCGTGTATCGCTTCTTTGAGCCCCTTCGTATCCGCCCAGAAGATGCCGGGACGGCAGAGAGTCCTACGACCATCATGGCAGCACCCAGTGCCAGCCCTGTTTTTTCGGGGGGCGTTCCAGTGCTCGGTTGGCAGCGAGCCGAGGCGCTTCCTGATGGTCTCCCTGAGGCGGGAAAGGAGCACCTTTGGGTGGCCGATGTGCCGGTGGTAGGAGGCCAGGAGGTCGGCTTTCGCCAGCTTTGGATTGATGGTGAAAAAGCCAAAAGGGCTACCAACCTCTATGAGGGAGCATTGGATCGGATCCTTTCGGTAGACAGTGCTCGACAGGAGATGTGGGTTCCTACGCCGGAATGGGATTTCAAGAACCTCGATCAGCTGGAGTTTGTCATTCACCAATGGTGGGCGATTGCGAATTTGCGGGTAAAGTCAGTGGATGTCCAAGGGGACAAAACCAAGCTGACCTTTCACCAACCAGAAAGCCAAATAGAGTTTCAACACCCTTGGCCGGCACCGTTTATCGATGCCAAAAAAGAATATAATGGCAATTCAGCTTTTTACTGGCAGGGAGCTGCGGAACTGCTGAACCAGCCAGGGGAGTGGTACCATGATAAGCGAGACGGAAAAGTTTACTATTGGCCAAAAGCCGGCGAAAATATGGAGACAGCAACGGCCATTGTGCCTTTTTTGGAGACCATCGTTCTGGTGGATGGCACGGCAGACCTTCCAGTCAAGCATGTACGTTTTGAGGGGATAGGCTTTGAGCATGCGACGTGGATGAGGCCTTCACATCGTGGGCATGTGCCCTTGCAGGCGGGTTGGTATATTTTGGAGGCTTATAAGTTAAAGCAACCGGGAACTCCAGATAAGGCCAGCTTGGAAAATCAAGCATGGACAGGCCGCCAGCCTGCGGGAGTGGCCGTAAATTATGCACAGCATATCCGTTTTGAGCGTTGCCGATTCGAGCACATGGCAGCCACAGGACTGGATTTGGTAGAAGGCGTCAGTGACAGTGAAGTGATTGGCAATGTGTTTCGCGATATCGGCGGGACCGGCATTCAGGGGGGCTTCTTCGGAGGGCCTGATTTTGAGTCCCATCTGCCATACCATCCGCAGGACCAGCGGGAACTGGTGCATCACCTTACCATTGCCAACAATTACATTACCAATGTGACCAATGAAGACTGGGGATGTGTCGGCATCAGTATTGGGGCAGCACATGATGTCAACATCGCGCACAATGAGGTCAGCGATGTCAATTATTCGGGAATCTGTGTCGGCTGGTTCTGGACCAAGACCATCACGGTGACCAAAAACAATCGTATCCATGCCAATCGCATCCACAACTTTGCGAAGCAAATGTATGACGTGGGCGGCGTCTATACCCTTTCTGCCCAGCCCAATACAGAGATCAGTGAAAATGCCATTTATGATCTTCAGGATGCTCCCTATGCCCATATGCCGCATCATCACCAGTACATTTATTTTGATGAAGGCTCTTCTTATATCCGGGCGATAAACAACTGGACAGAGCGGGATAAGTTCTTCTCCAACAGCCCCGGTCCTGGCAACAAATGGGAAAATAATGGCCCGGATGTGGATCCAGCGATAAAAGAGAAGGCTGGATTGGAAGAGGCCTATAGGGATATTAAGTAGCAAGTATCAAGATGAGATGGAAGAGCCAAGAGGAAAGACTTGAGATGGGCCGCTGAATGGTCATTAAATAATAAGTATAGAATGAAAAGAAAGATGAAAGGTCGAAGCCAAGTGGTCATCGGTTTTTCCAATCTTTTAATGTTCTAATTGGATAAATCAATGAAACAAACAAACTACCAACTTTTTGATTTTTTGGATTTCGATCCAGAGCGACTGGAAGTGTCCGCTGACCGACTTTGGCGAGCGGGCAGACCATTGGCGATCGAATCATTTGACAAGGGCATTATTGTCCATGTTCCTTTCCATTGCCAAAAACCGGCGGTGGATATCCAGCCTGACTCGGAGGTAGCGCCACAGTCATTTGAAGTGCATATTCGGGCTTTTGGTGAGCGGGTTTTACGGGTTACGGCGGAGTTGGGCCAAAAGGCATCCAAAGCATCTCCCATGCTGGAGATCGCCGATGACCTGGAGGAGGTTCCTTTGTCCATAGAAAAAGCGGATAATGAGTGGGTCATCAAAGATGATCGGCAAGTGGTTCGCGCGATCATTGACTTGACAGATCCCGTGACGGACTGGTGGAGTGACTTGTTGCCGCCACCTGAACCGGTCTTTCAGGCCACTTTTTTTCCTGATGGCAAGAAAGCGGTAAAACTTAACGGTCATGACCAGTTTTTTCCGGCCCGGGTGGACGCGATGGGCTTGGCCATGATTTCCGAAAATGAGATCCCCACCAAGGCCACCCTTTCTTTTGCTGCTCAGCCCGATGAAAAGTTTGTGGGTACGGGGGAGCGTTTTACCAAAATGGATTTGTCCGGCAGGACTTTTCAGCTCAAAAACCAAGACGGACAAGGAGTCAATAACAGAAGGACCTATAAAAATATCCCATTTTACCTTTCGAGTGAAATGTACGGGCTGTTTCTCCATACCTCGGCATATGGAAAGATTTCTTTGGCCGATCACAGTACGCGATCCGTGCAGCTGTTGGTAGAAGAGCCGCTGGCAGATGTGTTTTTGCTGGGGGGCGATAATCCCCATGAGATCTTGCACGAATACCGCAGGCTGACGGGCTTTCCGGCCATGCCGCCGTTGTGGACCTTTGGGGTTTGGATGAGCAGGATGACCTATTTTTCTGCCGAAGAGGTAGAGGGGATTTGTGACCGGTTGCGGGCCGAGAGATTTCCCTGTGACGTGATTCATTTGGATACAGGCTGGTTTGAAACGGATTGGCTGTGTGAATGGAAGTTTAATACCGATCGTTTTCCTCATCCCAAGGGTTTTGTCCAGAAACTAAAAAAACAAGGCTATCGCGTGAGTCTTTGGCAAATGCCGTATATCGCTGCCAACGCCATGCAGCATGAGGAGGCGAAGGCCAATAACTATATCGGCCCATTAAAAGAAAGCAAAGTCCAGGGAGGATCCAATTTCAGTGCGCTGGACTATGCCGGAACGATCGATTTTACGTATCCCGCTGCGGTGGAGTGGTACAAAGGATTACTACGGGAGCTGCTCGAAATGGGCGTGACCTGTATCAAAACAGACTTTGGCGAAGAAATACATTTAGATGCAGCCTACCATGACATGCCCGCACCGCTTTTAAATAACCTTTATGCTTTATTGTATCAAAAAGCTGCTTTTGAGGTGACTGAAGAAGTGGCTGGTGAAGGGGTGGTTTGGGCACGTGCCGGTTGGGCAGGGTGTCAGCGATACCCGATCCATTGGGGAGGAGATGCTGCGGCGAGCTGGGACGGAATGGCAGGATCACTCAAAGGTGGACTGCACCTGGGACTATCGGGTTTTGGCTTTTGGAGCCATGATGTGCCGGGATTCCATGGAGTGCCCAATTTTATGAATTCTGTGATCCCCGATGACCTGTATGTCCGATGGACTCAGTTTGGGGTCTTTACTTCCCACATCCGATATCACGGCACTTCCAAAAGAGAACCCTACGAGTATCCCGCCATTGCAGATGTGGTCAGAAAATGGTGGGAATTACGCTATGTCCTTCTGCCTTATATCCTGGAGCAAAGCCAACAGTCCATCCGCTCCGGAATGCCTATGCTGAGGGCCATGCTCCTGCATTTCCCTGACGATCCCATGTGCTGGCACTTGGATGACCAGTATTTCTTTGGAGAGGATTTCTTGGTGGCGCCGGTCATGAACAGTGGAAATGCTCGAAAGGTTTATCTTCCAGAGGGAAGTTGGGTGGATTTCTTCACAGGGACCTGCCAGGAAGGCCCCAAATGGGTAGCCATGGATCCTATTCCATTGGAGGAAATGCCCGTGTGGGTAAAGCAAGGTGCTTCGATTCCGATTTATCCTACATCCGTTTCATGCACGGATGAAATGGATTTCAAGAAGACCCAGCCCTTGGTGATCGATGGCGGGTTTAATGGAATTTGGCAGGTGCTAAAGGAGAAAGGGATGGATTAATTTGGGGCAGGGATAACCCCATCGACTATCGCATAAGGAGTAGCAAAAACGGAAAAAAACATTATAAAATAGATGACAAAAGAAGGAACATTACGGTTAGGGATTTTAGGGCTTGGGGAAGGCCGCAGCACCATTTCTGCGGCATTGAACAGTCAGAAAATCCAGCTGGTGCAGATATGTGACCGCAATGAGGCATTGTGCAAGCAGCGGGCAAAGGAATTTGATTTTGCCCACTATACGACACGCTATGAAGACATGTTGGAAAACAGTGACATCGACGCCATAGGTATTTATACTCCCGATAAGCTACATGCCAGCCACATCAAAATGGCCATGGAGCATGGCAAGCACGTCGTATGCACCAAGCCGCTACTCGATGACCTCAAGGATGCCAAGGAGCTGATTGACCTTCAAAAGAAAACAGGTAAGCGTCTTTTTGTGGGGCAAAGCAGCCGGTTCTTTGAACCAATGAAGCGACAGCGAGCCGATTATAAAAAGGGACTTATCGGAGACCTGATTACCGTGGAGGCTTATTACCATGCGGATCACCGGTGGTTTTTGGAGAAACCCTGGGCCTTGGAGCCGGCGTTTAAGTGGCTCTATGGAGGGTTGAGCCATCCCGTGGATTTTATCCGGTGGTATCTGCCCGAAATAGAGGAGGTAATGGGCTATGGCATGCTCAGTGCCAATGGGAAGCAAGGTGGATTAAAAAATCCCGATACCATGCATTTTATCTATAAAGCTACAGATGGCCGTATCGCCAGGGTTTCTGGCGCGTATACCGGACCAGTGCAGCCTGCCCTGCGGGACAGTGAGATGAGTTGTATCCTTCGTGGAACGGAAGGTAGCAGCCAAGGGGATTATATGGAGTTGCGCTATGCGATCACTGATAATACCGGAGAGGAGCAGGTGGTGACCTGGGAGCATAAGTCCAAGCATTACTTCCGTTTTGAGGGCAAGAGTCATCATGCGGGGGAGTACAATAACTATTTGGAGCATTTTGCCGATAGTATCAATTACGATTTTGTGGCATATCCTGATTTGATCGAAGGGGTCGGAACCATCGCCCTGCTGAAAACCATGGAGAAAAGCTTGGCTAGCGGCAAGCCCGAAAAAGTGGCTGAAGTGATTGCTGAATTTGGGCTGGAGGATTACCTGAAGAGAGGCTGAATAGGCAAAAGCCTAAGGTCTCATATCTCATATCTCAAGTCTCACATCTCACTACTCAACAAAAAAATTAACAACCATTTAACCAAAACCAATCATGAGCAACATCTTAACAGACGAACAATTAAACCAGTTTAAAGAGGATGGTTTTTGCATTGTCAAAAACGTGATCCCCAAGGAACTGCTAAAGCGATTGCAGGACGAGTGTCAACGCTTTATGAAGGAGAAAGACGACGAAATGGACCGGAAGGGTGTGGAAGTAGACGAGATCAACCACAAAGGCAAGCGGTATTTTATAGCCCTTCGCTATAAGGACAGTGAGACCATGCAGGATTTGATCTTCGGTAAAGAGATGGAAGAGATTACCCGCAAAATTCTGGGTGAAGATGTGTACCTTTTTTTAGAGCAGTTTGTCGTCAAAGCAGCAGACAAGGGCATGACCTTCAGCTGGCACCAAGATTCAGGATACCTTGATTTTGAGCACAAGCCTTATTTGTCGGTATGGTGTCCTTTGGATGATGTTACCGAAGAGAATGGCACCGTTTACCTTTTACCCTATAAGGACGCTGGAACCAAGAACCGGATTGACCATGAGCTTCAAGAAGGCACCAATGACAAGGTAGGCTACTTTGGCGATAACCCTGGAATTCCAGCGATCCTCAAGGCAGGTGATGTGGCCCTTTTTTCCAGTACTTGCTTCCACCGGAGTGGTTCCAATAAGACAGGGAAGTCCCGTAGGGTGCTCTTGATTCAGTATTCTGCAGAACCCATCATGAAAGGAGATAAGCCGCTGTACTGGGCAGATCCCTTTGTGGTCAACGGCGACCGTAAAAAAGAAGTGCCGGCTTGAATGGGATGTACCACTAATGTCAAGGCACATGTACTTTGACGCTTTTCCATCGCGCCCCTACCTCCTTAAGTGGATCGAGGGGAGAGCGAAAGGGATCGTCATGTTAGCATTGACTCCCAACTGGTTTTTAAATTATGACAACTAAAGTACCCCAAGATACCCATGGAAATACATGAAATACTCCAACCACTGGATTTTGCAGTGCTTGGTCTTTACTTGGTGACCCTGATAGGCATTGGCTACTGGGTAAGTTTTAAGAAAAAAAGAGATGCCGATGAAAACCTGTTTCTGGCGGGCAACTCCCTGGGATGGCCGAGTATTGGCTTCACCATGTGGGGCACCAATGTAGGACCTTCCATGTTGATTGCTTCAGCCAGTATTGGATACACTACAGGGGTAGTTGCCGGTAATTTCGCTTGGTATGCCTTTATCTTTATATTCTTGCTGGCAGTGGTCTTTGCACCCCGGTATTTGGGAGCACGGGTGCAGACACTTCCGGAATTTATGGGAAAGCGATTTGGCAGTTCCACCCAGAACATTCTCGCTTGGTATACCATCGTCACGGTGCTGATAAGCTGGCTTTCCCTGACACTGTTTGCAGGAGGCATTTTGATCCGCCAGATTTTGGATTTGCCGCTTTGGCTTTCGGTGGTGATCCTCATTCTCATTGCTGCTTTTTTCACGATTGCTGGAGGGCTGAAGGCCATTGCCTACACCAATGTATTTCAGATGGTGCTGCTCATTGTCGTTTCCTTGGCATTGACGCTTACGGGACTTTATAAAGTCGGAGGAGTGGGTGAACTCATCGCCAATACCCCCGGGGAATACTGGAATTTGCTCTTGCCGGCAGATGATCCCAATTATCCATGGGTAGCGATCGCGCTTGGCTATCCCGTAATGGGGGTCTGGTTTTGGTGTACGGACCAGTCGATGGTGCAGTCTGTCCTGGGTGCCAAAAACCTTAAAGAAGGGCAGTTGGGAGCTAATTTTACCGGTTGGCTAAAGATACTGGATGTGGCTCTGTTCATTATTCCGGGCATTATATGCTATGTGTTGTTTCCGGACTTGGACAATCCCGATGAAGCCTATATGACCATGGTGACCAAGCTGTTTCCGGTAGGAATGACCGGGCTGGTCATGGCGGTGCTGATCGCGGCGCTGGTGAGCACGATTGATTCGGCATTGAATGCCCTGAGTACGGTGTTTACCATGGATATTTACGTAAAAAAATACAAGCCTGAAGCCACGCAAAAACAGATCGTCACGATCGGTAGGGTGGTGACAGTGTTGGGAGCCGTAATTGCCATTTTCTTGACCTTGGCCATTGACAGTATCAAAGGGCTTAATCTGTTTGATGTGTTCCAATCCATTTTGGGTTTTATCGCACCACCGATGTCCGTTGTGTTTTTATTTGGCGTGCTTTGGAAGAAAACTACGACAAAGGCAGCCAATACCGTGTTGCTTTTCGGTACCATCTTGAGCCTAGGCATAGGGGTGCTGTACCTGTGGGTATTCCCCAATGCTGAATATGCCTTCTGGCCACATTTCCTGCTGCTTTCCTTCTATATTTTCGTGTTTTTGGCTGCATTGATCGTGGTGATTTCCTATGTGGAGCGTAACCGCAAGGATTTGCATGTAAGTACTTTGGATTATGGCACTATTCCCAAATTACCGAATAAGGTGAAATGGCTATGGATTGCCCTGATCGTGGTAATGGTGGGGATGTATGTGGTGTTTAATGGGAATTAGTTTTGAGTCTTTAGTAGTGAGTCTTGAGTCTTGAGTCTTGAGACATGAGACATGAGACATGAGACTTTGGTTTTATGCGGAAAAAGCGCAGTGCTAGTCCCCCTTCAGGGGGATATAGGGGGTAAGAAAGTAGTGAGAAGCAAGTAGCAAGATTAAAGAGCCAAGAACCAAGAGCAAAGATTCACTACTAACAACACGGGAATGTGCAGGATGGAGAATTGGGATTAGGATCCCATTTTTAGAACAAATAACCAAATTGGTATCATAAACAATAAACCTTCAATGGAAACCCAAAAATATATTCCCCTTCTATTACTTTTTATACTCCTCGTCGCTCCAAAGGAAACGTGGGCGCAGGAAAATGAAAATGAGCCATCGGCCACCTGGATTTGGTATCCGGGAGATTATGAAATCTGGTTAAGCAATAAAATGCAGGCCAGAAGGACCGAGCGAGGTGCTTTTTTACCACCCCTGTGGCGGTATTACAGTCCGTATGCACTGGTGACATTCAGGAAAGAATTTACCCTTCCTGCCGAAGATGAAATCGCTATCTATACTGAGGGGCAGTTTAAGCTCCAGATTGACGGCAAGCAGCAGCATGGATCATCCAGAAAAATTACCATTCCTCCGGGCGATCACAGCATTGTCGTTAAAGTCTATAATCAAGAACGTGTTCCTGCGGTGTTTATCGAAGGGGATTATTTGGTGACCGATGATAGCTGGAAGGTGACCTTTGAAGACAAGGAATGGATTGATGAGTCCGGCAAAGCTTCTGACCAATCCGGTACCAACTGGGAGGCTGTAGGAACTTGGGATTTTAACACACCAGAGGATTTGCCTTCTGAATTTAGCTTAGCCACTACGCCCCAATTTGCAGCGGCGGTACAGCCTGCCGGTGAGGGGCAGTTGATTGATTTTGGAAAAGAGACGTTTGGATATATTCAGTTTCATGGCCTGAAGGGAGAAGGGAATGTCAATATTTATTATGGAGAATCTGAGGAGGAGGCGTTGGATAGCGCTTATTGCGAGACCTTGGATTACCTGAGCTTCGATGGCAGTCAAGCAGAGGATTACACGGTCCAGAACTCCAAGGCTTTTCGGTACGTACAGGTGCAGCATGATCCTGGGGTAAGCTATGATTCGGTTTCGATGTTATATGAATACTTGCCGGTAGAATACCGTGGAGAGTGGAATTCTTCCGATGAACTGCTGAACGAAATTTGGGATGTTTCGGCCTATACCATGCACCTCAATACCCGCGAATTTTTCTTGGATGGGATCAAACGGGACCGCTGGATCTGGTCCGGCGATGCCTACCAAAGCTACTTGATGAACTATTACTTGTTCTTTGACAATGCCTCTGTGCGGAGAACGCTGCTGGCCTTGCGGGGTAAGGAGCCGGTGTCCAGCCACATGAATACCATTATGGATTATTCCTTTTACTGGTTTGTGGGCATTTATGATTATTACCTGTATTCAGGTGATGAGGAATTTATCAAAAACTTTTACCCCCGGATGGTCAGCATGATGGATTTTTGCTTGGGCAGGAGAAACGAGCATGGCATGATGGAAGGGCTGCCGGGAGATTGGATCTTTATTGACTGGGCCGATGGCTTGAGCAAACAGGGAGAGGTGAGTTTTGAGCAGATGCTGTTGGCGAGGAGTTTGGAAGCCATGGCCGTGAGTGCTGAAATAGCGGGTGATCACGAAGGACATGCCACCTACCAAAAGCTGGCTGATGAGATGAAGGAAAAATTGTTTGAGGTGTTTTGGTCTGAAGACCGCGAAGCCATCATGCACCAGCGTGTCGATGGTAAAGTGCTCGACAATGTGACGAGGTATGCGAACATGTTCGGGATATTCTTTGATTACTTCTCAGATGATCAAAAAGAGGCCGTCAAACATTCCGTGCTGCTGAACGATGAGGTACAAAAAATCACGACGCCCTATATGCGTTTTTATGAACTGGAAGCCCTCTGTGCGATGGGCGAGCAAGCATTTGTGCTTGATGAAATTCGTGATTATTGGGGCGGGATGTTGGACTTGGGCGCAACTTCCTTTTGGGAAAAATATGATCCCAATGAATCCGGAACAGAGCATTTGTCCATGTATGGGCGACCTTACGGCAAAAGTCTTTGCCATGCTTGGGGAGCCAGTCCTGTTTATCTCTTTGGGAAATATTACTTGGGCGTAAAACCCCTGTCAGCTGGATATGAGACCTATGAAATTCGTCCTGAATTGGGTGGGTTGGACTGGATGGAAGGAAAGGTGCCGACACCCAACGGAGATGTTTCGGTGTATTGCTCCACCAAGGAGATCAAGGTTTCTTCCGATGAAGGAGAGGGTGTCCTGATATTCAAAAGTAAGTCCAAGCCCCGTACTGACCAAGGAGAAATTAAGGCCTTGGGCGGTGACGAATATGAGTTGGCCTTGGGAGCAGGGAAGGAGTATGTGGTGAAGTATAAGGCGCTGAAGTAGGGAGGTTGTCTCATAAGTCCTCGTCATTGCGATTCCGATGGATATCGTAAGAAGCAATCTCGTCATACGTGAAATGAAAGCACATTGAGATCACTTCACTCCGTTCGTGATGACGGATTATTTATTTATGAGACAGCCTCTTGCTCGTGGAATTTTCGTTACAAACTGATTAGTGTTGCCCCTCGTTACAAACGAGGTTATAGGCAGCGGTGAAGTAGGGAGAGAAGGGCTGTAGGGGCATTACAAATGCCTGGTTTGTGGAATCCTCGTTACAAACGAGGATTAGAGGCGAAGGAAAAAAAATGAAATAAAAAGAATCAATATAAAATGATCAGATCAAAACGTATCAATAGGCTGTTTTTGGGGTTGGCATCTGTTTTTGTGGTGTGGGGAGTAAAGGCACAGGAAACAGAAATACAGTACCTCTCCGGTAAAGGCTATCAAGACACCAAAGAATGGGAATTCAAAATTTCCGGCGGCCGCAAGAGTGGTGAGTGGAGCACCATCAGCGTGCCTTCTGTGTGGGAGCAAGAAGGCTTTGGGAAGTACCAATATGGGATAAAGTTTTATGGCAAGCCCTTTCCAGATGGGATTGCCGATGAAGTGGGCCAATACAAATACACCTTTGAAGTGCCCAAAGCATGGGAAAATAAATTGGTGAGAATCGTTTTTGATGGTTCCATGACCGACACCGAAGTACGGGTCAATGGCCGCTCGGCAGGAGATAAGCATCAGGGAGCTTTTTACCGTTTTAAGTATGACATCACCGACCTGCTGAAATACGGGAAGGAAAACCTCCTGGAGGTGACGGTAAGCAAAGAGTCTTCCAATGCCAGTGTCAACCTGGCCGAGCGACGGGCCGATTACTGGAACTTTGGCGGGATATTCCGACCGGTGTTCCTTGAGGCCTTCCCGGCCAAATTCATTGACCGCACGGCCATTGATGCGCAGGCCAATGGCCAATTCAGGGCCGAGGTGTTTTTGGGCCATGCGAGCGCAGATGACATGAAGGTGGTGGCGACCGTCAAGGATGAGGAAGGACAGTCTTTGGGACAGCCCATGGAGCAATCCATTACCGCTGGAGGTGACAAGGTCGTGCTGGAAAGTGCTTTTGAGGGAGTGGATCTTTGGACTGCTGAGACACCAAGTTTATATCACATCCAATTTTCGCTATATGATGGAGATGAGTTGGTTCATCAGGTCGACGACCGATTTGGCTTTCGTACCATCGAGTTGAAAGAAAGTGACGGCATATACATTAACGGCCAGCGGGTGCTGATGAAAGGGGTAAACAAGCATAGCTTCTGGCCCGAATCCGGCAGGACCTTGAACAAGGAATTGAATTATGCTGATGCCAAGCTGATCAAAGAAATGAACATGAATGCGGTGCGCCTTTCGCACTATCCTTCTGATCCGGAATTTTTGGATGCCTGTGATGAACTGGGGCTGTATGTGCTTCATGAGCTGGGAGGCTGGCACGGCCACTATGACGAAGCCATCGGCATGGAGCTGGTGGAGTCCTTGGTGACCCGCGATGTAAACCACCCCAGCGTGATTTTTTGGGACAATGGCAACGAAGGTGGATGGAATACGGAATTGGACGATGAATTTGCGAAGTGGGATCCCCAAAACCGCCCCGTCCTTCATCCCCAGCAGCTGCTCAATGGGGTGGAAACCATGCATTATCGCTCTTATGGTGAGACAGAAGAATACTTTAGAGGAGACTATATCTTTATGCCGACCGAGTTTTTACATGGCTTGTATGATGGAGGCCATGGAGCAGGTTTGTACGATTATTGGGAATTGATGCGCACCCACCCAAGAAGTGGTGGAGGTTTCTTGTGGGTATTTGCCGATGAGGGCATCGCCCGCACCGATCAGGATGGCCGTATCGATAATCAAGGAAATTATGGTGCCGATGGCATCGTCGGGCCTCATCATGAAAAGGAAGGAAGTTTCTTCACCATCAAGGAGGTTTGGTCTCCCGTGATGGTCATGCAGGAGGATGAATTGTCGCCTGATTTTGACGGCACCTTTCCAGTGGAAAACAGGTATGATTTCACCAATTTGGATGCCTGTACTTTTGAGTGGTCCTTGGGGGCATTTTATGGTCCCGAGACAGGAGAAAGTGGCCACAAGGTCATCAAGTCCGGTGAACTGAATGGCCCGGATGTGGCTCCGCACGAGTCAGGTGAAATCACCCTTCCCTTGCCGGCCGATTGGGAGGCAGCAGATGTCCTTTATCTGACCGCCAAGGATCCATCGGGCAAGGAGCTATGGACTTGGCACTTCACATGGGAGCAGCCCACGCAGTACCTGCAGGCAGGCAATGGATCGGTGGAGCTGGAAGAGCAGCAATCCGATTATGTGGTGTCATCAGGAGATTTGAAGGTGACGTTCAGCAAAGAAAATGGACAAATCGTGGCGGTAAAAGAAGGGGGAAGCACGATTTCCTTCGGCGGAGGCCCTCGTTTTGTGGCGGCCAGAAGAGGTGATAGAACCTTGGATGGGACAGTAGATCCTGATTTCGAAAAAGGAATGGACAGGATTTACAAAGCACTGGATTTAGAGCAAGAGCTAAGGGCAATTACCGCAGAGGAGAAAGACGGGCAGGTAACGGTAAAGGCCAGTTATTTTGGTCCTTTGGAAGAAGTGGTTTGGACTATTCAGCCAGGAGGATTGGTGCAGCTCGATTATACGTATAGGTATAATGGCGTGGTGGAATTGATGGGGGTAAGTTTTGATTATCCTGAGGAGAAGGTAAAAGCCATTCGCTGGTTGGGAGAAGGCCCTTATCGTTCGTGGCAAAACCGTATTCACGGGACCACTTTGGATATTTGGGGAAATGACTATAATGACCCTATTCCCGGGGAATCCTTTACTTATCCGGAGTTTAAAGGCTATTTCCATGACTGGCATTGGGCAGCATTTGAAACCGAGGAAGGTAAAATCTACATGGCCAATGACCGACCTGACAATTACCTGGGTGTATATACTCCCCGCGATGGCCGCGACGCACTTTTGTACACCTTGCCTCAGACAGGGCTGGCTGTTTTCGATGTCATTCCTGGGGTGAGAAACAAGGTGAATGCCACTGACTTGGTTGGTCCTTCTTCCCAGCCACAGCATGTAAGCGGTAAGAAGGAAGGCCGGGTTTACTTTAAATTTAAGGCTCATTGATCCCCGGCGTTAAGGAGTCCTGTCCCGATGACTATCGGGATTAGGGACTTCGTAAGGCCAGCGTCCTGTGTCAGAGACAGAGGGACGCCCGACAATTTTAAAATCTTTTAATTATCCAATGATATGATCAAAAACACCAACGACGGAACGGATAAAGCCCCATACCTCAGGGTGGACATGAATTATGGTGGATGCAATGATTTACCCCCCTTTTCCTCAGGGCCAAAAGGGGATGATCAGGAAAAGCATGCAGCCATCAGCGAAGCAGGTTTTGGAGGAATTCAAGATGGAGATCCGGCCTTGTGCAAAGCACTAGGTTTGGCACTGACGGCCCATGCAAGGATGAACCAAGTGGGGGACTTGGATGCCCTGCTGCCCAAGTGGAAAGACGGTGGTTATAATTGTGCCACCCTCCACGTAGGCTGGGGTATGGAAAGTGACGATGAGGTGAACCGATTGGTGGAATATGTACTTAACAGCTCGGTAAAATATGATTTGCCCATCTATATCGAAACCCATCGGGCTACGATCACCCAAGACATGTGGCGGACAGTGGAGCTGACCAAGCGATTTCCAGAGATCCGTTTTAACGGGGACTTTTCCCACTGGTACACTGGTCAGGAAATGGTTTATGGAGGAATCGAAAATAAATGGGAGTTTATCCAGCCAGTGTTTGACCGGGTTCGGTTTATGCACGGAAGGATAGGCAACCCCGGCAATATCCAAGTGGATGTGGGCGACGGCCAAGGTCAATCCTATGTGGATCATTTCAAGGAAATGTGGACGCGGGCTTTTCAGGGCTTTTTACGATCTGCTGATACCGGTGACTACATCTGTTTTGCGGTGGAGCTGCTCCAAGCGGATATTTTCTATGCCAGGACGTTCAGAAATTCCCAAGGAGTCACCCAAGAAGAAGGGGACCGATGGCAGCAAGCCTTACTTTACAAGGAGTTGGCGGCGGCATGTTGGGAGGAAGCATTGAAGCGGGAAGGATAAAAACCATAGCGTACTTTCCGCAAGTATTCAGCAGGGCAAACGCATGAACTTATTTTGGGGTGGGAGCGATCTTTGTAAAAGACAGTGATCATCCGTACCGCTCGCCCAAAGTGCTATGCTGACATTTTAAAATGCGTTTGCCCTGAATTTTCAGGTGCCGGGTTTAAGGTTTTGGGCAATACGTCTACAAGGCAGGTAAGCAATGAGAGGACTCGCAGTGGTTAGGTATTTGGCTTTCTTCTTTCATGTGCACATGACCAGATTTTTTCAATAGTATACCCCGCTAATTTTCAGATCCTCAGCGATCAATATCTCCTGAGGTTCCACCATCTTTGACTTTCCCATATTTCATATTGCTAGACTGATCCCCATGATACCACAGGAAGGTTTTTGTATGGAGGAACGTAACTTTAATCTCAGATGCGACCGTTAAGTGCAGCGGCCGACGATTACCTATTGACCACAGAGAAAATGGCTATAAACCAATAACCGATCATGTTTATAAAGAAGTATTACGAAGAATTCGAGCTGGAAGAGACGAGGGAAACGCTAGGGCGTACCATTACAGAAACGGATATAGTGATGCATGCGGGGCAAACGGGAGACTTTTTTCCGCATCATATGGACGCAGAATGGTGCAAGACCCAGCCTTTCAAAGAGCGGATTGCCCACGGAACTTTGATCTTTTCCGTGGCGGTAGGGATGACTGCTCAGGTGATCAATGAGGTGGCCATGACCTATGGCTATGAACGACTCCGCTTTACCAAACCCGTATTTATTGGGGATACCATAAGGGTAAAAGTATCCATAAAGGATAAAAAAGACCATAAAAGGCCCGCGTATGGCTTAGTGACGGAGTTGGTAGAGGTGTTTAACCAGAAAGATGAGTTGGTGATGCTTTGCGAGCATATTTTATTGACCGAAAAGAAACAATAAACCTACATCATGGAAAAGAAGATTTTAAAAGGCATGACCTGGGGGCATAGCAGAGGGATTTCTCCCTTGCAGGCATTTGCCCAGCGGTTCAACCAGCTTTATCCCGATATTGAAGTGCAATGGCGACAGCGGACCCTACAGGAGTTTGCTGATTACCCCATTGAAAAACTCACTGAAACTTACGATCTGCTCATCATTGACCATCCATGGGTAGGCTGTGCTGCCGCAACAAATTGCGTGTTGGCATTGGACGAGCATTTACCGGAACAGTTTCTTGCAAATCAGGCTGAAAACCACGTAGGCCGTTCCCATCAGAGCTACCATTATGGTGGCCACCAGTGGGCTTTGGCCATTGATGCGGCCACGCCGGTGCCCAGTTTTAGAAAAGACTTGTTGGATCAACATGCGGTGGCCGTTCCAAGGAGGTGGGAAGAAGTAATGGCTTTGGCCAAGCAAGGAAAAGTAGCTGCCCCTGCCATTCCCATTGATTTGCTGATGAACTTCTACATGTTTTGCCAAGCCCATGGCCGAGAGCCTTTTTTAAGTACGGAGGAGGTCATCGATAAATCCACCGGGTTAAAAGCCCTGGAGACGATGAAGGCCTTTTACAGTTTATTGGACAGGAAGCTGTTTGACGCCAACCCCATTCGGGTGGCGGAGTACATGTCCATGGGAGATGACTATTGGTACTGCCCGTTTGCTTACGGATATTCGAATTATGCTCGGGATGGTTACAGCGACCATTTGTTGACCTATGGCAATTTAGTGGATTTTGCCCCCGGCAAAAAATTAAGAAGTACGATAGGGGGGACAGGATTGGCCGTTTCTGCTTTTAGTGAGCATAAGAAGGAAGCATTACTGTTTGCGCAAATGATCATGTCAGAAAGGTACCAAGCTACCGAATATGTACTCAACGGCGGCCAGCCCGGCCATCGTAAAGCTTGGCTGAGTGAGCAGGCCAATGCCGTCACGCATCACTATTTTAAAAGCACCCTGGAGACTTTAGATGCTTCGTACATGCGACCGCGGTATCATGGCTACCTGCATTTTCAGGATCATGCCGGAGACCCGATCCGGGAATACATGATGGGGTCAGGAAGCCCGGAGGCCGTCCTCGACCGTGTCAATGAAATCTATCAGATCTCCCAGCGAACCGTTGCCCATGAATCCTGAGTCAAAAAGCACCACTAAAAGCTTACCGTTGGAAGGGGTGATCGTGTTGGAATTTTGCCAGTACTTATCCGGTCCTTCCGCAGGCTTAAGGCTAGCAGACCTAGGCGCGAGGGTCATCAAAATTGAAAACCCGGGCAAGGGGGATCTTTGTCGAATTTTACCCATCAAAAACAGGTGGGTGGAAAACGATTCCCTGCTTTTCCATACCATTAACAGAAATAAAGAAAGCTATACCGCTAACCTCAAATCCGAGCATGAACTTGCCGAAATCAAGCGACTCATCGGAAAAGCCGATGTGCTCATGCATAACTTTCGCCCAGGGGTCATGGAGAAGTTGGGGCTGGGCTATGAAGCTGTAAAAGCCCTCAATGCAGGGCTTGTCTATGCTGAAATCAGCGGTTATGGAGCAGAGGGGCCGTGGGCACGTAAGCCGGGGCAAGACCTTTTGCTACAGGCCATGAGCGGTTTGATGTTTGCCAGTGGCAATCAGAAAGATGGGCCGATGCCTTTTGGATTGGCCATTGGGGACATGCTTTGTGGAGCCCAAGCAGTGCAGGGGATTTTAGCGGCTTTGGTCCATCGAAAGCGGACCGGGAAAGGAAGCCGGATATCATTGAGCTTGTTGGAATCGCTGCTGGACATGCAGTTTGAAGTGTTGACGACTTATTTTGCCAGTGGAAAGCGGCCCCTTCGATCTGCGGTGAACAGTGCTCATCCGCTGCTGGGAGCACCGTACGGGATTTACGCTACCAAGGATAGCCATTTGGCCATAGCGATGATTCCTATAGCACCTCTCCGGGAAGCATTGGGCTGTGGGGAATTGGAAAGGTTTGATCAGTCGATGGTGTTTACCCATCGTGATGCGATCAAGCAGGTGTTGGCCGATTTCCTGAAATCAGCGACTACGGATCATTGGCTCGCCAAGCTTCGTGAAAAAGGCCTATGGGCCATGGATGTGAAAGATTGGAAGCAGCTTAAAGCAACCCAAGGTTACCGACAAAGCAACCTTGAGCAGATCATAAAACTCACCAATGGACAGTCCATCAAAACCAACCGCTGCCCGATCCGGATCGACGGAGAAGTGCTCCTCAGTGATAGGCCGGCGCCGACATTGGGCGAACATACCGCCTCCATTAAGCAGGAATTTAATTGATCATTTGCTATTAATCTATCATTCACTCACTAAGTACCCATGCCATTGCTAGAAGGAATAACCATCGTCGATTTCTCCCAATTTTTGTCAGGACCCTCTGCAAGTTTGAGGTTGGCCGATTTTGGGGCGCGAGTGATCAAGGTAGAGAAACCAAAGACAGGGGATATCTGCCGACAGCTCTATGTTTCAGCGGTAGAGATTGCAGAGGAATCCACCATTTTTCATACCATAAACCGGAACAAGGAGAGTTTTACGGCCGATTTAAAGGAAAAGGCCGATCAGGAAGCCATTTGGAAGTTGATTGGCGCGGCGGATGTGGTGATGCATAATTTTCGGCCGGGAGTGATGGCGCGATTGGGTTTTTCATATGATGAGGTAAAAGCCAGGTTTCCACAGATCATCTATGCGGAAATCAGCGGTTATGGCCAAGATGGCCCTTGGGCAGATTTGCCGGGCCAGGACCTATTACTCCAATCCCTGACAGGCTTAACTTTTCTCAATGGGGAGGAGTACAAAGCCCCCACACCCATGGGGATATCGGTGGTGGATTTATTGGCAGGCACCCAATTGGCACAAGGGATTTTGGCTGCACTGTACCGGAAGGAAGATACCGGGCGGGGCAGTTTGGTACAAGTGAGCATGCTGGAATCCGCCATGGATTTTCAGTTTGAAGTATTCACCACCTTTTTGAACGACGGAGAAGAGCTCCCCCAGCGAAGTAAGGTCAATCATGGGCATTGTTATATTGCTGCTCCCTACGGAGTTTATGAGACAAAGGACGGTTTTTTGGCCTTGGCAATGGGAAATATTGTCACGTTAGGCGATTTATTGGCGTGCGAAGAGCTGGCGGTTTTTGATGACCCCAAAGGTTGGTTTGACCGTAGGGATGAAATCAAGGCCGTCTTGGCAGCACATTTGGCAAACAATACCACCCAACACTGGCTGGATATATTAGAGCCAGCGGACATTTGGTGTGCAAAGGTGTTGGACATGGAAGCGATGATGGAAGAAGAGGGGTACCAAGTATTGGAAATGGAGATGGAGGTCAGGACCACAAATGGCGATCGCATCAGGACCACCCGCTGTCCTATTCGGGTAAATGGCGAGCGGATATTGCCGGGACGCGGCGCCCCCTTTTTGGGAGAGCACAATGATGCGCTTGCCCGGGAGTTTGGCCTGTAAGGCAAATGACCAAGCATTTCAGTAGGAAAAAATAACGAATAGCAAGTAATGATGAAGATCATAGATACACATATTCACATTTGGGATTTTGAAAAGGCGGAGTATGCTTGGCTGGAAAACGATACTTCTATCCTGAAGCAACCTTACCAGTTGAAAGATCTGGAGGATAAGCGAGAAGCGGCAGGCGTTTCAGAAGGGATATTGGTGCAGGCGGCAAACAATTTTGAAGACACCAATTGGATGCTGGAAAATGCCGCTGCCCATGACTGGATCAAGGGAGTGGTGGGCTGGTTACCGCTGATGGATCCTTCAGCCACCGCAAGGGCCTTGGAGGATCGTTATCTTAGCAATGGCTATTTCAAGGGAGTACGCCACTTGATCCATGACGAGCCCGACCCAAAGTGGCTGCTTCAACCGGCCGTGCTGGAAAGTTTACAGCTGTTGGCAGATCATCACCTCACCTATGACCTGGTGGGGGTATTGCCAGCACACATCGATACTGCATTGAAGGTGGCCGAGAAAGTGCCCGAGCTGAAGATGGTCTTCGATCATCTCAACCAGCCCCCCATACAGGAAGGGCTTCACTTCGGCGCATGGGGCAACAAAATGCGGGAGGCTGCTGAACATCCGATGTTTCATGTGAAGATTTCAGGGATGGGAACCACCACTGGAAAACCATTCGAATGGGGAAGGTATGATATTTTGCCTTATGTCGAATTTGCCTTGGATACGTTTGGAATGCATCGCTGTTTTTGCGGCGGAGATTGGCCCGTATCGCTCTTGGCGGGGAGCTATGAATACTCTTGGAAGCGATACCGTGAAGTGTTGGACACGCTTTTATACGAAAAGGAACAGGGAAAGGTGCTGTATGATAATGCCTTAGCATTTTACGGTATCCAATGAAAAAACAAGGAGAGAGAAAAGAAGATAGAGTGCTGAAACTGTTCGGGATTTGTAATCCCAGCATCATGCTAACCTTAAAACTAAAATAACCTAACATGAGTGTCATCGGTGGAGTAATGTTTCATGCTGTCGGGGCTTCCTTTGCAGCACTTTGTTATACCCCGCAGAAAAAAGTGGTCAGTTGGTCTTGGCAAACTTATTGGCTGGCACAAGCCTTTTTCTGTTGGTTTTTATTGCCCATTATCGGGGCTTGGTTGACGATTCCGGAACTGATGAAAGTATTGGATGAGGCCCCCAAGGATGCGATGTGGAAGGCTTTTGGATTGGGCATGGCCTATGGAGTAGGCGGGACTGCTTTTGGAATAGCCATCCGTTATATCGGATTTTCGCTGACCTATGCCATATCGATCGGTATTTCCTGTGTGGTAGGGACGCTGTTGCCTCCTTTGGTAAAAGGAGAATTGGCGGCTGTTTTACAGCAAGAAGGATCCGGCTGGATTGTGACCGGCATGGTGTTGGGAGTGTTGGGCATCGCTTTGTGTGGCTTGGCAGGAAGGTACAAGGAACTGGATTTGGCAAAGCTTGAAATTGGTGCCCAGTCCAGCTTTTCCGTATCCAAAGGCCTTCCGTTATGCATTTTGGCGGGCGTGCTTTCGGCATTGTATGGCTTTTCGATTGATCAGGGGCAGCCCATTGCGGATGTGGCCGTGAAATACGGTGCTGGCGATTTCCAAAGCAACGTGGTCTATATTTTTTCCAATACCGGAGCATTTTTGGTGACCCTTTTTTATTGCCTTTACCTGCACCGGAAGCAAAGGACATTCAGGGAATTTACCCGCAAGGCAAAGGCTCCCCTGACCAAAAATTACTTGCTGGCCATCATGACAGGAATGATGTGGTACTCACAGTTTTTCTTTTATGGGCTAGGACACGTTCGCATGGGGGATTATAAATTTACCAGTTGGGCCGTACACATGATCATGTTGGTGATGTTCAGCACGGTGGCCGGGTTGGCCATGAAGGAATGGACGCACGCAAAGGGGAAAACGGTTTATGCGCTAGTACTGGCCTTGGCCGTTTTACTGGCGGCAGTTTTGGCCTTGACAGTAGGGAATGCTATCGGGGCCTAAGAAGTTACGCGATGGCGTGCAGGTCACGATAGAATTAAGGTGTTTAGCTGAAAATGCGGTTATGTTAGCAGCATTTCGGGTTAAAAATATGGAATATCAAAAATTGTTGATAACCTTAAGAAATGAATGTGAATTCGTAAAGCCTTTATACCGGAAGGGGTAGGTCTGGAGGGAATGTGAAGTTTGGCCGATACTTTCGCCGTTTTTTGGAGGCGCAGCAAGCGATAAATCAATGATATGAAAATACTACAAATCGGAGCGGGCGGAATCGTGAAGGACGCCCATTTGCCGGCCTACAAAATAGCCGGTTTTGAGGTGGAAGGTGTCTATGACCTTGACGAAGAAAATGCTATTAGCCTTGCTACTGCGTTTGGGATTCCGCGTGTTTTTGGCTCTCTGGATGAGTTGACAGCCCATGCCACAGAGGATACGGTTTTTGATGTGGCAGTGCCCGGGAGTGCCGTGTTAGAGGTGTTGGAGAAGCTACCTGATGGAGCCGTGGTCCTGATCCAGAAGCCGATGGGGGAAGATTTGGAGGCTGCCAAAGCCATTTTGGCCCTGTGCAGAAAGAAAAAGCTGAAGGCAGGGGTCAATTTTCAGATGCGCTATGCGCCTTACATCCAAAAGGCCCGCGAAATCATCCAAGCGGGCCACATTGGCGAGGTATGTGATATAGAGGTCAAAATCAACGTTTATACCCCTTGGCACCTGTGGGATTTTCTTTTTACGGCTTCACGAGTGGAGATTTTGTACCACAGCATTCATTATGTGGACCTTGTTCGCTCCTTTTTCGGCAATCCTGAAAAAGTATATGCCAAGACCATCAAGCACCCCAAAATGACACAACTGGCCTCGGTGAAGACCAATATCATCATGGACTATGGAGCACTGAAAGGAGCCAATATTCTCACCAATCATGCGCATGCATTTGGGCTAAAACACCAACAGTCTTACGTGAAGATTGAAGGCACCAAAGGGGCGATCATGATTGAAATGGGGCTGTTAAAAAATTATCCCCAAGGAACTGCTGACAAATTTGAATATATCATTGCAGCGGAAGGGAAGGAGGCCGAATGGAAGGAAGTAGAAATAGCGGGAACGTGGTTTCCTCATGCTTTTATAGGCTCCATGACCGAGATGAAAAAAGCACTGGAAAACCCGGCATATCTTCCCGACAACAGTGTGGAAGACTGCATTTACACCATGGCTTGTGTGGAGGCCGCCCATCAGTCCAGTGAGCAGGGCGGGGTGGTGTTGCCTACTATCGACCAGTGATACGGGTACACTTGGAGACTAACGCATGCCAATTTCCAAATGTCAAAATATTTCAATCCCGCACAAGCAGGTAAGTTCAGGATGCTGATATAAAGTGTCTTAATTACATTTGTGTTAATAGGGTTTTATTAGGTTTTTAAGTAGGATGGGGGGATTTCTCCCGTCTTACTTTTTTTATCACCGACCTTATCCCTAATCCCGCCTTCATTTTATGGAAAGAATTTCAGCAACATATTACATCGAAACACCTTTTGAGGTGGAATCAGCAGCAGCGGTATTGGCAGGGGAGCAATCCTCAGGAACGTTTGTGGCGGTACCTGGCGAGACGGCCGAGCTGAAGCAGCGTTTTGCTGCCCGGGTAGAATCCATCGAAAAACTGGAAACCGTCAGTCAGCCGGCTATCCCCGGGGCAGTGTCTTCTCATGGAAAGTACCATCGGGCGATGATTTCCGTTTCTTGGTCCATCGAAAACTTTGGCTATAACTTGCCCACCATGATATCAACCCTACAGGGCAACTTATACGAAATTACCCAGTTTACAGGGCTGAAGCTGATGGACTTGGAGGTGCCGGCCTCTTTTGCACAGCACTTTGCTGGCCCTGCTTTTGGGATCAAGGGTTGTCGGGAGTTGACCGGAGTGGAAGCGGGGAGACCATTGATCGGGACGATCATTAAGCCAAGCATCGGCATGCGTCCCGAAGAGACCGCGGCCTTGGTGAAGACTTTGGTGGAGGCTGGAATTGATTTTATCAAAGACGATGAATTGATGGGGTCGGCGGCCAATTCACCCTTTGACAAACGGGTAGAGGCCATCATGAGGGTGATCAATGCCCATGCTGATAAATCAGGCAAAAAAGTGATGTATGCTTTTAACATCTCCGATGAAATGGACCGCATGCACGAACATTACGACACGGTGGTGAAGCATGGCGGTACCTGTGCGATGATGAGCATCAACAGCGTCGGGATGGCAGGCGTAAAGCGCATTTGTGACCGAAGGGAGCTGGCCATTCATGCCCATAGAAATGGCTGGGGAATGCTCAACCGGCATCCACTGCTGGGCATCGATTTTAGGGCATATCAGAAGCTTTGGCGTTTGGCCGGTGTGGATCAGCTCCATGTAAACGGCATTCAAAATAAATTTTGGGAATCGGATGATTCCGTAGTACGGTCAATAGCGGGATGTTTGACCCCTATGCTGGGAGGCTATCAGGTGCTGCCGGTCGTTTCTTCAGGACAATGGGGAGGCCAAGCACCAGAAACCTACCGTCGTACGGAGACGACCGATTTATTGTACATGGCTGGTGGAGGCATCATGGCGCATCCAGCGGGTCCCGCTGGGGGTGTTAAAGCACTTCAACAAGCTTGGAGGGCTGCGGTGGACGGGCTTTCTGTCGAAGAAGCAGCCAAGAAGTATGAGGAATTTGGGTTATCTGTACAGAAATTTGGCAAGTAAAAATGCGTGAGAAAGTATCCCCGTTATTGTTGGCTTTTTATGGCGATGATTTTACAGGCTCATCCGATGCGCTTGATTTTTTGAGTAAGGCAGGAGTGAAAACCGTCCTGTTTATCGCTCCCCCCACTTCAGCACAGTTGGCCAAGTACGAAGGCGTACAGGCCATTGGGGTGGCAGGGATGACGCGGTCGATGGTTCCGGAAGCCATGGAACATGAATTGAGAAACGCTTTTGGGGCCTTGAAGCAGTCGGGAGCCCGCCAAGTACATTATAAGGTTTGTTCCACATTTGATTCTTCTCCAAAAATCGGCAATATCGGCAAGGCATTGGAGGTGGGGCTGGAGGCATTTCAGGTACCTTATGCCTCGCTGTTGGTGGCAGCGCCTGAACTTGGGCGCTATTGCGCGTTTGGGAATTTGTTTGCCCGCATGGGCATTGGCAGCCAAGGAAAAATCTATCGTCTCGACAGGCATCCTTCCATGAGCAAGCATCCGACCACCCCCGCCGATGAAAGTGATCTTCGACTGCATTTGGCCAAACAGACAGATCTAAAAGTAGGGTTAGTGGATGTGTTAGCGGTGGAGACCGGCGGTGAAGTGTTGGCAGAGGCGTTGCAGCATGAACTGGAGGCAGGAGCCAAGGCGGTGCTTTTTGATGCCATGTATTCTAGGCAATTGTCCGCAATTGGCGGTTTGATGGACCGAGCAGCAAACGAACGTCCCCACTTTTCCGTGGGATCCTCGGGGATAGAAATGGCCTTAGGGGCCTATTGGAAGGCCGAGGGACTCCTTCCGAAGGAAATAACTTGGGATAAGCCGGGCAAGGCAGGGCCCATGTTGGTGCTGTCCGGAAGTTGCTCCCCCATCACAGAAGGGCAGATTACCCATGCTCGCGTCCATGGATTTGGGGAAGTTGCGATAGATCCTGAGCAACTGGTGTCAGGTCCAAAAGCCGTCCAACAGTATGTTCAGGAAGTGCTGGAAATAATGGAGAAGGGAAAACCGGTAATCGTCCATACCGCTTGTGGTGCGGAAGATTCGAGGAGGGCCGTTACCCGTAAAATACTGATCAACCAAGGTGTTCCTCCCGAAGATGTCAGTGCCAAAACGGCCGACTTCTTTGGGCAAGCTTTAGGAGAGATTGCCCGCAAGGTAGCTGAAAAATATCCCTATAAAAGACTTCTGATCGCTGGGGGAGATACTTCCAGCAAAGTGGCGAGAGTCCTCGGAATAGAAGCCGTGGAGATGATTGCTCCTTTAGTGCCGGGGGCACCATTGTGCGTGGCCCATGCCCCAGCATCACCGATCGATGGTATGGAAGTAAACTTCAAAGGCGGCCAGGTGGGAGCTGAAGACTATTTCGTAAAAGTGATGGAGGGGAATGTCGGCGGATGAAAAGGTGATTTAGGACAGCGAGGTATTAGAAATGAGACAAGCGCTCACTTCTTTTCATGGGCATGCCCCTTGACAACTGGATAATCTTTCAATTTTAAAATTCAATAACATGAAAACATTAGGACTCATACACACATCTGCCACATTGGTGCCGATTTTCCAGGCCCTTTGCGAGGAACATTTGCCAGATGTAAAGGTATTTAATATTGTCGATGACAGCTTGATCAAAGACGTGATCAGCAAAGGAAAGTTAACGCCCCATACGGCCAGGAGAGTGGTGGATTATGTGGGGTCTGCCGAGGCGGCAGGTGCCGATCAGATCATGGTGACCTGCTCCTCGATAGGGGCAGCGGTAGAGGCCGCGGCCGACTTGACCCAAGTTCCGGTGTTGCGGGTAGATCAGCCCATGGCAGATTTGGCTGTTCAGACTGGGGTGAGAATTGGAGTGGTAGCCACTTTGCCGACGACCTTGGAACCTACTTCTGACTTGGTGAGAAGAAGGGCAGACGTGATGGGAAAAGATATTAAATTGACCTCCAAGCTTTGCGAAGGTGCTTTTGAGGCCTTGATGGGAGGAGCTCCTGACCAGCACGATGAAATGGTTGCCGAAGCACTGAAAGCGCTGGCCAAAGAAGTAGATGTCATCCTTTTGGCGCAAGCCTCTATGGCCAGGGTAGTGGACAAGCTGGATGAAGCAGATAAAAAAGTGCCCATCGTGGCCAGTCCGCCTGAATCGGTGAAATACTTGGCGCGGAGCATGAAGTAGCACCTTTAGCCTGATCCCAATCCTCCAAACCTTACCACCTTAGAACATTCTACCCTTATAACCCCCATAACCTAACCCATGCAGCGGACTCGGAAGTTTCTTTTATTCAGTTCACCTGTCATCTTCATCGTTTTTGGTATTGCCTTGGCGATGGGATTTACCGATGTCTGGAAAATCAGTGCCGTAGCATGCAGTGTGGTGTTTTCGTTGGGGCTTGGCGCTTCCAAGCGGTTTGGTGGGTATCAGTATACGGCGTGGATCATGACCGCCGTGGTAGCCGGGATGATTTACCCAACCGCCTTTTTGCAGTGGGGAGATGTGGATTTGCGAAACAAATGGCTGATATTATTTGTCGTACAGGCGGTGATGTTTGGCATGGGCATCCAGATGAGTTTACAGGATTTTTCCAATTTGGCCAGCACCGGAAAGGGTGTTGTTGTAGGCTTATTGAGCCAGTTCAGCATCATGCCGTTAGTAGGTTTTATGCTGACCAATCTGTTTGATTTTGACCCTGAAATAGCCGCGGGGATCATCTTGATGGGGGCGTGCAGCAGCGGTTTGGCGTCAAACGTGATGGTGTATTTGGCCAGGGCCAATTTGGTTCTTTCAGTGACCGTGACGGCCATGGCGACCATGCTGGCGCCACTGATGACGCCTTTTTGGATGAAGACATTGGCGGGAACCTTGATCGATATCAAGTTTTTGGACATGATGTTCAATATTATCAAGATTGTACTCGTTCCCATTGGCGCAGCCTTGCTCCATGACTACCTGAAGAAGGCAGACAAGAACACGAAAAACCGAATTTATGGGGTGGCAGTGAGCTGCGCGGGGTACTTGATGCTTTTGCCATTTGGGCTTTGGCAGTTTTATGCAAGTCGTCTTTCTCCCGCTGCACTGCAATCCTTGGAATTGATGAATTTTTTTATGGGCGCAGTGGTATTTGGAGTGGCTTATCACTTGTGCACCCGCCAATTCAAAAAGTTGGACAAGTTAATGCCGTATATTTCCATGTTTGGCATTGTGTATTTTACTACCGTGACTACGGCGGCAGGTCGGGACAATCTCCTCCAGGTAGGCATGCTTTTGTTTTTGGTTGCGGTCATCCATAACGGGTTGGGGTACTTCTTCGGTTATTGGCTCAGCAGGTTGTTGGGTTTGGACATTCCTTCTGCAAGAGCAATGGCCTTGGAAGTAGGACTTCAAAATGGCGGCATGGCTTCTGGCCTGGCGGGCTCGATGGGCAAGCTGGGGACAGTGGGCTTGGCACCGGCGGTGTTCAGTCCATGGATGAATATCACCGGCTCCATATTGGCCAATTATTGGCGAAAAAGACCCGCCAATGAAAGGGATAACTGATTTTTTCAGTAATCTTTCGTTTGAATCACCTCTACTGTCTCATGGATGGACAGTTTTTATTTTTTTGGCTGCAGGGAGAGATGAATCACAGATAACTGGTTGATAGGTTGCTTATTTCGTTAATTTTTACGTTTTTTTAGTGAGCGTTTTTTAATATCCTTAGCACTTAATGTCTTTAGACGTGCATCAGAACAATTTTAAAACTGAAAAATGAATTCTACACTAAAATTTAGTCAAATGATCCGCATTTTCCTGTTGTCTTTTTGTTTTTTAATCTTTTGTGGGAGCACCATTGCCCAGACCGAAAGCGATTCCGTTATCCAAGTAGGATTTACAGGTTCCCAGCCTTTTGTGATCCCGGATTCGGAGGGTGATGGGATATCCGTGGACCTTTGGCGGGATATTGCATTTGAGGGAAAATTGGATTACGAACTGACCCATTTCGAAGGGGTGTCTTCTGGTCTGGAGGCCGTTAAGAACCAGTCGATTGATGTTTTGGTGGGGCCGATTACCATCAATTCTGATCGTGCAGCTGAAGTCACTTTTTCTCAGCCGTTTTTTGAAACCGAGATGGCCATATTGGCACCCAAGATCGAGCAGGGCTTTTGGGATTACGTAAAACCGATCTTTAGCACCACCTTTTTGTTCGGCGTGTTGGGGCTTTTTTTGTTACTTTCCATTGTAGGGGTCTTGCTGTGGATGGTCGAGCGTAAAACCCTTACCCCAGAAGGGAAAAATGGTACCGTCCGTGGAATCGGAAATGGTATCTGGCTGGCCATTGTGACCATGACCACTGTAGGGTATGGGGATTTTGCTCCTAAAACGCTCTCTGGAAGGGTCATTGTCGGCATTTGGATGATCATTTCCCTGATTACGGCGACCTCGTTTGTGGCGGGCATCGCCACGACCATTTCCCAGATCAAAGGCGAGGACGAAACCATTACCTCTCTTTTGCATTTGGAAGGAAAAAGAGTAGCTGTCCCCGACAATGAAAAAATCATCGATAACATCACTACTGTCGGTGGCAGGCCTGCTCCGGTATCCGATATCCATGAGGGATTTGAGAAGCTTTCCAATGGGGATGTGGATGCCTTGGTGTACGATGTCATTGCATTGGAGTATACCTACAGAAGCCATGATGAAGATGATTTTGTGCTTAGCAAAAAGAATATTCTTCCCCAGAATTATGGTTTTGCATTTCATGAAGCTTCCAGTTTGAAGAGATTGGTGGACATCGAAATTCTAAAACTCAAAGAATCCGGTGAAATCCAAAAAGTCATCGACCGCTGGGTGAACAGTGGGGAGTAGTTTTAGGGGATTTCAAATCCCCTTTTTTATGGATTCAGAATTGTAATTCCTGAAGAGCGATTCTTTTCCAATCTTCTAATCTTTCAATTTTACAATCTTCCAACCATCAGCCTACCATGATAGCACAGGAAGGTAAAAACAGGGTGTTTTGTAATTTTATTGGACAAAATGAGAAATCTGCTTTGGGCAATTTCAATAAACGCCAATATGAAACAACCGATAACCTACCTATGTGCCTGGTCCTTATTGATAGGACTAGGTCTTAGCTGCTCTTCTAAAAATGAAAAAATCGCCGAAGAAGCTACGGCATCCAAGCCGGTGATAACCGAATCGGTGATGCAGCAGGTCTATGAGGAAATCAAAACGCCCCATAAATATGGTTTGGTAAAAATCCCGCCAAGCAACGATCTGAAAATGGACTGTCCCAGTATTTTCCGAGAAGGAGACAAGTGGTACATGACGTACCTGATTTATGGGGGGCGCGGTTACGAGACATGGCTGGCAGAAAGTGACGATCTTTTGCATTGGGAAGACAAAGGAAAGATCATGTCTTTTTCGGATACCACGGACTGGGACATGAACCAAAAAGCAGGTTATATTGCCCTTCAGGATATGGAATGGGGCGGAAGTTACCACTGGGGCACGTATGAAGACAAGCATTGGATGAGCTATTTTGGCGGCAATACCCGTGGCTATGAAGCCGGTGTGTTGTCCATCGGTATGGCCTATACAGACCAAGCCCCCACCACCGCCCATGAATGGCAACGGCTAAAAGAGCCGGTGTTGACACCGCATGATGAGGACGCGAGATGGTGGGACAACAGCACCATGTACAAAAACTCCATTATTAGGGACGAGGAAGAATATACCGGACACCCATTTGTCATGTACTATAATGCCCGCGGCGACAGCATTAATCCTGGTCGGGGTGCCGAAAGGATAGCCATGGCAGTATCAGATGATATGGTGAATTGGAAGCGATATGGAGAGGCTCCACTGATCAATCACCATAAGGGGATCTCTGGGGATGCCTATATCCAGCAGATGGGGGAATTGTACGTGATGTTTTACTTTGGGGCTTTTTGGCCTGACAGGGAAAATACCACAGCTTTTAACCGATTTGCCGTTTCCAACAATTTAGTGGACTGGGTGGATTGGGAAGGAGCCGATTTGATCAGCCCTTCAGAGCCCTATGATAATCTTTTTGCCCACAAATCCTTTGTGGTTAAGCACGATGGAGTAGTTTACCATTTCTATTGTGCGGTCAACAAAGATGAACAGCGAGGCATTGCGGTGGCTACCTCAAAAGACCTTGGCACAAGTGACTTGGATTTTCTTCCTTTGGAAAGGGAATAGAAGTGAGATGCTAGATTTGAGACATGATTATCAAGTATTAAGAATCAAGAGGAAAGAACAAAGAATCAAGAGGAAAGATCGGAGAGCACGATGTTGTTCCTGGTTTGCAACCAGAAACTAGCAATAAGAGGGATTTGCAATCCCCGAAATGCTTCCTAGGGCTACGCTCAGTCCCCCTTTAGGGGGATTCAGGGGGAGAAAAAGTAGTGAGTCGTGAGTATCAAGTATCAAGAGGAAAGAGAAAAGAGGAAAGAGGAAAGAACAAAGAATAAAGACACGGTACACGGAGAGCACGATGCTGTTCCTGATTTGCAATCAGAAACTAGCAATAAGGGGGATTTGCAATCCCCAAAACCACTTTCAAACGTTCCAACCTCCAAACACAATAACCTTAAACCTTATAATCAAACGCATGCGTAACGTTTTTTGTATTGCCTTTGTCATTTTCCTAAGTGGTCATGCGCTCTTCGCCCAAACGGTGACGGGTGAGCCGGCAGCCATCCCCCATCGGCCAGAAAAGTTTCACCTCAACCCATGGGAGGATCCGCTGATCACCAGCCTGAACAGGATGCCAGCAAGGACCACAGCGTATTCCTATAAAGATGCGGAAACCGCCAAGATAGGGGATCGAGAGGAAAGCCGCATTCAGTTGCTGAATGGTGATTGGGACTTCCATTTCGCCATGAACATGAAGGAAGCACCAAGTGACTTTTACAGGTCAAGGGTAACAGGATGGGACAAGATCGAAGTGCCTTCCAACTGGGAGCTCAAAGGCTATGATAAGCCCATTTATAAAAGTGCCGTTTACCCTTTTCGCCCTATTAATCCACCTTATGTCCCAGAAGATTACAATGGTGTGGGCTCCTATCAGCGGACTTTTGAATTGGAGGAAAATTGGGAAGACATGAACATTACGCTTCATTTTGGAGCGGTGAGTTCTGCTTTTAAGGTGTGGCTAAACGGTGAATTTGTCGGTTACGGAGAAGATAGCTTTTTACCTTCCGAATTTAACATTACGCCCTACTTACGTTCTGGGGAGAATGTGCTGTCCGTGCAGGTTCTTCGCTGGAGTGACGGCTCCTACCTCGAAGACCAGGACCATTGGCGACTCAGTGGCATCCAGCGGGAGGTGTTTTTGATGGCCGAACCCAAGCTGAGGGTCTATGATTTCCATTGGCAGGCCACATTAGCGGAAGATTATACCAACGCTACTTTTAGCCTTCGGCCTAAAGTCGAAAACCTCACTGGAGAAAGGGTGCCAGACAGTAAGCTGACCGCTCAGCTTTTTGATGCAGAAGGCAAGCCCGTGTTTGCCACACCACTGGAGATGGCGGTAGAAGATATTTTGAACGAAAGCTATCCCAGGTTGGACAATGTGAAGTTTGGCCTGTTGGAAGCCACTGTGGAAAATCCGCATCTATGGAGTGATGAGCATCCTTATTTATACACGCTGGTCATTGGTTTGGAGGGCGCAAAGGGACAGCTGCTGGAAGCCAAAAGCTGTAAAGTAGGCTTTCGCGATATTCGATTTGACCCTGAAACGAGCAAATTGCTCATCAATGGCAAAGAGACCTATATCTACGGCGTCAACCGCCACGACCATCATCCTGTCCGAGGAAAGGCCCTTACCCGCCAAGATATTGAGGAAGACGTAAAGACGATCAAGCAATTTAATTTCAATACCATCCGCACCAGTCACTACCCCAATGATCCGTATTTCTACGAGCTCTGCGACGAATACGGTATTTTGGTGATCGATGAGGCCAATCACGAAACCCATGGCATTGGCGGGAAGTTGAGCAATGATACCCAATGGACCCATGCTTATATGGAGCGGGTCAGCAGAATGGTGCAGCGTGACAAAAACCATCCATCCATCATTTTCTGGAGTTTGGGCAATGAGGCAGGGCGCGGGCCGAATCATGCGGCCATGGCTGCTTGGGTGCATGATGTGGACATTACCCGGCCGGTCCATTATGAACCGGCACAGGGAAATCACCGTGCAGAAGGGTACATTCCCCCAAACCATCCCGATTACCCAAAGGATCATGCCCATCGGATCCAAGTACCCACCGATCAACCCTATGTGGACATGGTCAGCCGTTTTTATCCCGGGATTTTTACCCCGGATTTATTGGTCAATCAGCACGCAGACCATCGTCCCATTGTCTTTATTGAATATTCCCATTCCATGGGGAACAGTACCGGAAATATGAAGGAGCTTTGGGATAAGTTTCGGTCACTGCCACAAGTTATCGGGGGATGTATTTGGGACTTCAAGGATCAGGGACTGCTGAAGCAAACCGACGATGGGGAGGCATTTTATGCGTATGGCGGGGACTTTGACGAGGAGCGACATGATGGCAATTTCTGTATCAACGGCATTGTTGCCTCCGATGGACGACCAAAAGCCGCCATGTACGAATGCAAATGGGTGTATCAACCGGTGGAGATGACGTGGGAAGATTCGACTGAGATGACCGTGCGCATTCACAACCGGCATGCAGATAAGAGCTTGGAGGATTATCTGTTTGAACTTTCATTGCTGCAGAACGGGGAAAGAGTAAATCGGCGGGATTTGCCGAACCTGGCCTTGGCAGCAGGAGAAGATACTGTAATAAACCTTAAGCCCTATCTTCCAGACCTGCAACCTGGCGACGAATACCTTGCCCATCTTACCTTTAGCTTGTCAGAAGAGGAGTTATGGGCAGGGAAAGGCCATGAGGTCGCGCAGCAGCAGTTTCAGGTCCAAAAAGGAAACTCACCCGAATTTCCTGCACCGCGTCAAGCTTTCGAAGTAGAAGAATCCGTTACGAATATTTTAGTGAAGGGAGAAGGCTTTCAAGTAGCCTTTGGCAAATCCACTGGGGCACTGGAAAGCTATCAGTTGGCGGGAGAAGAGCAAATTTCCCAGCCGATGGCGTTGTCTTTTTCGCGCCCGCTTACTGATAATGACCGAAAAGGATGGAAGCCCCATGAAAAATTAAAAGTTTGGTATGAAGCGACTCCCAAGTTGAGCGATATGTCCTCTTCCAAAGAGGAGGATGGATCCATTGAGGTAACGAGTAAGTATGCCTTGATAGATGGTAAAGCGGAAGCTACGGTGGTGTACACGGTGCTGGCCGGAGGAGTGGTAAAGGTAGATTATACGCTGATTCCGCTTGACGACCTTCCAAACCTTCCAAAAGTAGGCATGCATTTGGGCATTCGCAGGGAATATGACCAGATCAGGTGGTACGGCAAAGGGCCTGTCGAAAATTACATTGACAAAAATCATGGCTTCATGGCAGGAATTTACCAACAGCCCATCGATCAATTCATGGAACCCTATGTGATGCCACAAGAAAATGGTAACAGAACCGATGTCCGCTGGATGGAGCTCACGGATAAATCAGGTGAGAATGGATTGAACATCACTGCGGATAGCCTGCTGAGCATGAGTGCTTGGCCATTCACGGCAGAAAATATCAATGCGGCCGAGCATACTTACGAGCTTGATGACGCAGGATTTATCACCGTTAATATTGATTTGGCCCAAATGGGAGTGGGAGGAAATGACAGTTGGTCAGACGTAGCCCAGCCCCTCCAGCAGTATCAGCTTCCGGCCAAACCTTATCGGTACAGCTATTATATTAGAGCCAAGAGGAAAGATTAAAGAATCAAGACCGGAGAACGCCTAAAAAGTCCCCCTTTTAGGGGGATTGAGGGGGTAAAAGTATCAAGACGTGAGTAGCAAGGGCCAAGATTCCTCCCCTTAAAGGGGAGGTTAGGAGGGGTATTGTTGGAGCGAAAAAACCAATATCTGAGCTGTTCCCAATACCTTCCCCTAGCATTTCGAAAGAGAAACGAGGAACTTACTATAACATGGATTTATCATTCTAAAATCAAGAAGAAAAAGAATCTAGAGTAAAGACCGGAGAGCGCCTAAAAAGTTCCCTTTAGGGGGATTAGGGGTACCGGCATGAAAGCCTTAACCGTTAAAACAAATGTCTTCAATAAAGACCCAACATATCATTTGTCTTTTGCTTTTTACTTTGCTTGCCGTGTCGTGTGGCGGTTCCGCAGAGGAAGGCAAAGATGCGACCGACGATTTTAAGCCCACTTATGAAACCTCCCAGCCATGGGTGTATTGGTACTGGATGTATTCCACTTATTCAAAAGAGGGGATTACGGCAGATTTGGAGGCCATGAAAGAAGCGGGGATAGGAGGGGCGTTTTTGATGTCCATCAAGGGCCCTGCCACGCCGCCGTTGACCCCTCAGCCTACCTTACAGGGCTCTGAAGCGTGGTGGGAGATGGTCCATCATGCCATGAAAGAAGCGGACAGGCTCGGACTTCGTTTGGCCATGCATGCTTGTGATGGGTTTGCCGTAGCGGGCGGGCCTTGGATTACCCCTGAGAAATCCATGCAAAAAGTGGTATGGACGGATACGTTGATACAGGGGGGAGCCAAAGTGGATGTTCAGCTAAATCAGCCAGAAAGCTATGAGGATTATTATCGGGAATTGGCAGTATTTGCCTTTCCGGTAAAAGCTGAATGGCAGCAATCATCAGAAACCTTACGGCCGAGGGTAACCAACAGTTTTGGAGATCAATCCTTGGAATATTTGTTGGATGATGCCGATGACCAGCGCTTCGGGACCAATGATGAAGCTTGGATTCAGTATGCCTTTGAAAAACCCTTTACCTGCAGGTCCATTCGGATCAAGACCAGTGGCAACAGCTATCAGGCCCACCGACTAAAAATTGCTGTTAGTGATGATGGGGAGCATTTTAGAGAAGTAACACGGCTCACTCCACCGCGACATGGGTGGCAAGATTGGGATTATGATTACACCCACAGCATTCCTGCGACCACGGCCAAGTACTTTCGTTTTATCTATGATAAATCCGGCACAGAACCCGGGGCAGAGGACTTGGATGCAGCCAAATGGAAGCCATCGCTAAAGGTGAAGACCATCGCCCTTTCTTCCAGGCCTACCATAAATCAGTATGAAGGCAAATCAGGAGCCGTCTGGCGCGTGAGTGAACGTGCGGACAAGGAGGTGTTGCCCTCTTCGGAATGTGTTCCCTTGGACCAATTGGTAGATGTTTCCGATCAGATGGATGCTAATGGAAGGTTGGTCTGGGATGCGCCTGATGGAGAATGGAAGGTTATGCGTTTTGGCTATACGTCCACGGGGCATACCAATTACACCGGAGGCGGCGCCAAAGGACTGGAAGTAGATAAATTCAACGCCGAGGCGGTAAAGTTTCAGTTTGACCAGTGGTTTGGAGAGGCTTTGCGCACCGCAGGGCCTGAGTTGGCAGAGAAGGTATTGAAGATTTTCCATATTGACAGCTGGGAAGCCGGTAGCCAAAACTGGTCGCCTGTTTTTCGGGAGGAATTCAAAAAGCGTAGGGGATATGACATGGTCAGCTATTTGCCGGTCATGGCAGGTGTGCCCCTGGAAAGTGCCGAGACATCCGAGCGGCTTCTTTACGACCTTCGCAGGACCATCTCGGAAGTAGTGATGGACAATTTCTTTGGGACCCTGCAAGCCGAAGCCACTAAAAATGACGTGAAATTCAGCTCCGAAAATGTGGCGCCCACCATGGTGAGTGATGGGATGGAGCATTTTAAATACATCGATTATCCCTCGGGGGAATTTTGGCTGAACAGCCCTACACACGATAAGCCCAATGATATGAGGGATGCGATTTCGGGAGGGCACATTTATGGGAAGCAGATTATTCAAGCAGAAGCCTATACAGAATTGAGAATGGACTGGGATGAATATCCCGGGATGTTAAAAGCTTTGGGGGATCGGAATTATGCCCTGGGCATCAACCGTTTTTTTTACCATGTATTTGTTCATAATCCTTGGCTAGACCGTAAACCGGGCATGACCTTGGATGTGATAGGATTGTACTTTCAGCGGGACCAGACCTGGTGGAAGCCCGGCAAGGCCATGGTAGATTATCACCAACGGGTGCAATATCAATTGCAAAAGGGCCATCCAGTGATTGACTTGGCGGTGTTTACGGGAGAGGATTTGCCCAGTAGGTCGGTGCTCCCCGAGCGCTTGGTGCCCTTTTTGCCCGGTCCGGCAGGAAAGGAAAAAATGGCAGCAGAAAAAGCCCGCTGGGCCAATGAGGACCAACCTACCCGCGTCATCCCAAAAGGGGTAAAGCATTCCGCAAATATGGCCGATGCAGCAGATTGGACAGATCCTTTAAGGGGCTACCACTATGACAGTTTCAACAAGGATGCTTTTTTAACATTGGCAAAAGTGGAAGATGGAAAGGTGGTTTTTGGTAAAGGTACCAGCTATTCCTTTTTGGTATTCCCCGGGCAGCGGAAGATGAACCCCAATGCCCGTTTGATGTCGGTGGAGGTAGCGGAGAAATTATTGCAACTCGTCAAGGAAGGCGCGACTGTTTTGGTGGGCGAAGAGCCAAGAGGTACCTTAGGGTATCAGGAAGATGAATCGCGGTTGGCAGCTGTGGTGCAGGAGCTTTGGGCTGGAGAACAAAATGCCTCCCAACAAGGAGGCCATCCCAAAACGTGGCAAGTCGGAAAAGGGAAAGTTGTCCAGTTGCCTTATCAGCAGGCGACTTTTGAGGGCATAGGCCTGGCACCCGATGTGGTGGCGGTAGACCAAAACGGAAAGCGGAATGCCGGATTCGCCTTTGCCCATCGCAGAAGCGGGACAGAGGATGTGTATTTCCTGTCAAACCAACAGGAAGAAACGAGAAGATGGGACATTTCTTTTCGCGTTAGTGGCAAGAGACCGGTGTTTTATGACGCGGTGTTGGACAGGGAGTATCCGGTGAGCAAGTGGAAAGAAGTGGATGGCAGGACCGTTCTTCCGGTACAATTGCCCGCAAATGGATCTTTATTCGTGATCTTCAGGGAAGATACTGCAGAAAAAGCCGTCAATGAAGGGGACAACTGGCCTACCTACAGTGAGGTGCAGCCCGTGAGCAGTCCATGGGAAGTGGCCTTTGATCCCGATTATCGGGGTCCTCATGCAGTCCTGGAGATGACTACCTTGGAAGATTGGAGCAGCCATGCCAATGACAGTATAAAGTACTATTCGGGCACGGCAGTGTATAAAACTTCTTTTGATTGGAATAAAAAAGATGAAGGTGTATTTTGGCTTCACTTAGGGGAAGTGGCCAATATCGCCTCGGTCAAGGTGAATGGAAAGGATTGCGGTATCGCGTGGACTTTTCCGTATCAAGTAGACATTTCCGATGCCTTGAGAAATGGCCAAAATGAATTGGAAATCGCCGTGACAAACACTTGGGCAAATCGGATCATCGGGGATTTGAAGCTTCCTGAAGCGCAGCGATTTACCAATACCATAGCTGATTTGGAGCGGATGGAAGGGAGAGAGCCGCTTGAAGCAGGTTTATTGGGGCCTGTACGCATCTTGGAGCAAAACAAGTAGGAAGCCGGTGCTGTAGCGTTATCCCATGAAGACATTAGGAAAACTTAACCGTTCGTGATTTATCATCGCGAACCGATAATAAATGGGATTAGTAATCCCTTAATACGAAAACATTCAATTGGAAGCCTGAAACCTTTCAACATACAACCATAAAAACCTTTTAACCTTAAAATACCCATGAAAAATAGTTTGGTTTTTTTAGGACTTTTCTTTTTGGTAAATGTGTCATTTGGCAAAGTGACTTTACCTTCCATTTTTACGGACAATATGGTGCTCCAACAGCAGATGGAGGCCCCTATTTGGGGGTGGGCATCGCCTAATACATCCGTAAAAATCACCACTAGCTGGGATGAGCATGTTTATACCGCCGAATCAAATGCGGATGGAGAATGGAAGGCCAAACTCAGTACGCCTGAGGCTGGAGGGCCTTTTGTCATCAGCATTACCGATGGAGAAGAGTTGACCCTGGAGAATGTACTGGTCGGTGAAGTCTGGTTATGTTCCGGACAGTCCAATATGGAGATGCCGCTGAAAGGATTTCCCGGTCAGCCGATCATAGGAGGAAATGAGGCCATCGTCAACAGCAAGAATGACCAAATCCGCCTGATTACCGTCCCCCGTAAATCCACCGTCCAAGCGCAGGACAACTTCGAGGGCCAATGGCAAGAAGCCGCACCCGGCGTGACTTCCAATTTCAGTGCTACGGCCTGGTTTTTTGGCACGCAGCTGCACCGATCACTTGGTGTCCCGATTGGCTTGGTACATGTCTCTTGGGGAGGTTCGAGTATAGAAGCTTGGATGAGCGAACAGATGTTGGCCGATTTTAAGGATGAGATCAGCATTCCGAAGAGTGAAGATGAAATCGATGTGCCCAATCGGACCGCCACAGCACTTTACAATGGGATGATCACACCAATTGCCGGATATGGTATAAAAGGCGCTATCTGGTACCAAGGTGAATCCAATAACGGTCGCCCTGAGCAGTATGAAGAGCTGATGGTGACCATGGTCCGGGAATGGCGCAATGAGTGGGGCGTAGGCGATTTTCCATTTTATTATGCCCAAATAGCACCCTTTAATTACGGGATGTTCACCCCAAATGAAGTGATCGAAAAGAACAACTCGGCTTACCTTAGAGAGGCCCAACTACAGGCCATGGACAGGATCCCCAACAGCGGGATGGCGGTATTGATGGATATTGGGGAAAAGGAAAATATCCACCCGGCGGATAAAAAAGCAGGGGGGCATCGGTTGGCTTACTGGGCGTTGGCGGAGACTTATGGAATCGAAGGCTTTGAATACAAGAGTCCACGGTTCGAAGCGATGGAAATCAAGGGCAGTACGGTCATCGTTGCGCTTGAGAATGTGCCGGTGGGCATCACTTCGTACGGTAAGGAAGTGACCAGTTTTGAGTTGGCCGGAGAAGATAAAAAATTCTATCCAGCTACTGCCGTTTTGAGAAGGAAGTCGGTGATGCTTTCTTCGCCGCATGTAGATAAGCCTGTGGCCGTGCGCTATGCGTTTAAGGATTTTGTGGTAGGGGAAATTTTCAGCACAGGAGGTATTCCGATGAGTTCCTTTAGGACGGATGATTGGTGATGTGTGAAGGAAAGCAAATACAAGTAATTTGAAGCAGGGCATTTTAATTGCCCTGCTTAGACGAGGTTGTCTCATAACTCCTCGTCATTGCGATTCCGATGGATATCGGAAGAAGCAATCTCGTCATACGTGCAATGCAAGCACATCGAGATCACTGCACTCCGCTCGTGATGACGGATTATTTATTTATGAGACAGCCTCTTTTTTTAAGGCTTGAAACGGATGAAAAGTCCTGCTGATCGCCTAGATTTTAGGATTGGAAAATTAGTTAGTTGAAGGTTGAAAAGTTTCAAGGTGGATTTCGTTTGAAAGATCAACTTCTATAAAATCAAAAAACCATGTTCTTTGTTAGTGTGTGGTTTTTTCAGAAATACTGCATTATTCCGCTTAACTAATTTCTTTGATGTTTAAGTTTTTTGATCTTTTCCTTAAATAAGAGAGAGGCTTATTTAAGTTTTTCATGGTTTTTCTTAAATAACACCATTGCTTGTTTAAGTAAATAGCTACTTTTGTTAAATAAGCAAATGGGTGATACTATGAAAAAGTTTGTTTCTGGAAAATATATTAATCAAGGTACCTATAAAGCCTTCATGCCAAATCAAATCAATAGGGAATGGCAAATAGAGAATATGGAGGTTTTGACACTGTTAAGTCAAGCCGATCGGCAGCTGGGAAGATTAGATATGTATTCAGATTATGTCAATATTGACCTTTACGTAAGTATGCACATTGCCAAGGAAGCTACACAATCCTCCAAGATAGAAGGGACACAGACCAATATGGAGGAAGCATTTATGGGGAGAGATGATATAGCTGCAGAGAAAAGAGATGATTGGGAAGAGGTGCAGAACTATATAGACGCAATGAACCTCGCAGTAGATCAATTAAATACCTTACCTTTTTCTAGTAGATTGATTAAGAAGGCCCATGAAATTTTACTTAAAGGAGTAAGAGGAGAGCATAAGCTTCCAGGAATATATAGGACTAGCCAGAATTGGATCGGAGGAGCTACACTAGGCGATGCAGTTTTCATTGCCCCGCCACACACTGAAATTGGAGAGTTGATGTCTGATTTGGAGAAATTTGCGCATGATGACCAGCATCCTTTGCCTGATTTAATAAAGATCGCGTTAATACATTATCAGTTTGAAACCATTCATCCATTTCTAGATGGGAATGGAAGAGTGGGGAGATTATTGATAACCCTCTTTTTGGTGAGCAAGAATATACTGAAGCGGCCTATTTTATATTTATCTGATTTTTTTGAACGAAATCGGTCGCTTTATTATGATAACCTTATGAGAGTGCGAACACATAATGATTTAAATCAATGGCTTAAATTTTTTTTAGTTGGAGTAATTGAAACTGCGAAACAGGGGATACATACATTTGATGGCATTTTGCAGCTTCAAAAGATCCTTGATGAAAAGCTCAAGAGAATGGGAAGTCGAGGAAATGACGCTCGGATGGTCATAGATCAGCTATATTCCCGACCAATTACAGATGTGACGAAAGTGGAAAAGATCATCCAAAAGTCCAATGTATCAGCGTATAAGTTAATTGCTGAAATGGAAAAGATGGACATTATTGATGAGATTACCGGGGGACAGCGAGGTAAGATGTACATCTTTAAAGATTATGTGAATCTATTTGAAAAAGGACGCTAACCATTTTCTGCTTTCCCAGATCAAACGGAGGAATGATCGCATGAGGTAGGAGAGCAGGGCATTTCAACTTCCCCGCTCAGAAAGCCCGCATTGCAAAATGCGGGCTTATGATTTCTAAAGTGACTTCAATTAAAGACTGCTCACAGCATACCACAGGAAGGTAACTACTTCACTTTTTTATATTTTGAGGTCATATTAACGTAAAAATGAAGCAACCCTTACTGATTGTCTTTAGTCTTTTTTGGCTCGGAATAACCTCAAGTAGTGCCCAAGATCTAGCCGCTTACCATCCCGTATGGACATCCATGAGCAAAAATGCCAGCGAATCCATGCCTTTAGGAGGTGGAGATATCGGGATGAATGTGTGGGTGGAGGATGGCGAGCTGCTGTTTTATTTTTCCAGAAGTGGGACATTCGATGAGCATAATACACTATTGAAACTGGGAAGAGGTAGGGTCAGGCTGACGCCAAATCCTTTTGAGGAGGGTGAAGCATTCCGCCAAGAACTTCACCTTCAGGATGGGAACGTCCGGATCACAGGGTATGTCCAGGATAAAGCGATCAATATCGACTTATGGGTGGATGTATTTCGGCCGGTAATCCATGTGGAAGTCAACGGCGAAACCCCCACTTACTTGGAAGTAGCCTATGAAAGTTGGCGCTACAAAGACCGGACGGTAAAGGGAGCTGCCAATAACGCCAATTCCTACAAGTGGGCACCGCAAGGAGAGGTCATTACCTACCGTGACAGTATTGGATTTCAGGATGGAGGGGTTTTGTTTTACCATCAAAATCGAGAAGAAACGGTTTTTGACGTGGCTGTAGCACAGCAGCAAATGACGGCAGTAAAGGATCAAATGATGAATCCTATCGGTCACCTTGTTTTTGGAGGGATCTTAAGGGGAGAGGATTTGGCTCCTACTAGTGTGAAAAGCGGTGTTTATCAAGATACTGATTTTAGGGCTTACCCACTAAAGAGCATTAGCCCTCAAAAGGATCATGCATTTGAGATTTACCTGCACACGGATCAGACTCCTTCTTTGGAGCAGTGGAAGGCAGGATTGGATAGCGTGGTGCATACGGCAACGTTAGCGTCTTCCGGGGCCAGAGAAAAAACGAAAAAATGGTGGAATGACTTCTGGAAACGAAGTTACGTGATCACAGACCCTCAGCAAAAGGCGGCGAATGATACGGTTTGGCAGATTGGCCGAAACTATCAGCTGTTCCGCTACATGCTGGGATGTAATGCCTATGGAACTTACCCTACCAAATTTAACGGAGGGCTGTTTACAGTGGATCCAGTCTATACCAAACCCGATATGCCCTTTACGCCAGACCACCGCAATTGGGGAGGAGGGACTATGACTGCCCAGAACCAGCGGTTGGTTTATTTCCCCATGCTGCGGTCGGGTGATGTGGACATGATGAAGCCACAATTTGACTTTTACCTTCGCATGCTGAAAAATGCAGAATTGAGAAGTCAAGTGTATTGGGGGCATGAGGGGGCAAGTTTTACAGAGCAAATCGAAAATTATGGCCTGCCAAATCCAGCAGAATATAATTGGGAACGTCCGGAGGACTATGATCCCGGCATGCAGTACAATGCTTGGCTGGAACACCAATGGGATACAGTACTGGAGTTTTGCCTGATGATGCTGGAACAAGAGCGGTATGCAGGTAAAGATGTTCCCGCGTACATTCCGTTTATCGAAAGCTGTTTGCGGTTTTTCGATGAGCATTACCAGTATTTGGCCCGTCAGCGCGGAGCAAAGGTCTTTGATGAAAACGGAGACTTGGTCCTCTATCCAGGTTCTGCCAATGAAACCTATAAAATGGCCTATAATGCCAATTCGACCATTTCGGCACTTAAAACTGTTTTAAAACGGCTAATAGCCTCTTCCTCATCGGATAGCACTACATATTGGCAGGCAATGCTGGAGCGGATTCCGCCTTTGAGTTATAGGGAAATCGATGGCCATCGGCTGTTGGCGCCAGCAAAGCTGTGGGAGCGGGTAAACAATACGGAAGTACCGCAGCTTTATCCGGTATATCCGTGGGGGATTTATGGCATCGGGAGGCCAGACCTTCAGACCGCTATCAATACTTTCAAGTATGATCCTGATGCCTTAGCGTTCAGAAGTCATGTAGGCTGGAAACAGGATAATATCTTCGCGGCGCGTCTGGGATTGACCAGTGAAGCAGCCAAATGGACCTTGAAGAAAATGGGGGATTCCGGAAGGCGTTTCCCTGCCTTCTGGGGGCCAGGTTTTGATTGGGTGCCAGACCACAATTGGGGTGGATCGGGGATGATTGGGATGCAAGAGATGCTGCTGCAGACGGATGGCGAAAAGATTTACCTCTTTCCGGCTTGGCCAAAGGACTGGGATGTGAAATTTAAACTGCATGCCCCTTACCAAACGACTGTGGAGGGCATACTGGAAGATGGCGAACTCAAGGAGTTGAACGTCTTTCCCAAGGAGCGGGAAGCGGATGTGAGGAATTTGCTGGGATGGGACGTGGAGAGTCAAGAGCAAAGAATCAAGAGTAAAGAATCAAGAGTAAAGACCAGAGAGCAGGATGCTGTTCCTGATTTGCAATCAGGAACTAACAATAAGGGGGATTTGCAATCCCCAAGTCCCTACGGCTACGTTCAGTCCCCCTTTTAGGGGGATGTAGGGGGTAGCAGTGCTTTTTTGAGAGGAGCTCCTGTTGGTGCTGGTCCTGATTTGTCTGTTCCTGATTTGCAATCAGGAACTAACGATAAGGGGGATTTGCAATCCCCTTTGAAGAAGCCGAAGAAATTCATTTTCATACGAAAATGCTTGCGGCACCATTTTCATGACAAAAACGAATTAACATTAATAACATGAACCTAAAATATGTAATCGCAGGAATTGGGATGGGGATTTTCACGAGCCATTCAGCCATGGCCCAGCATGAGGGCCTAGTGGACAATTCCCAAAGTCCCTACGCCAAACTCAAAAGTGTCAACCTCCAAGACGTCACATGGACCGATGGTTTTTGGGGCGAGAAATTCAAGATCAGCCGGGAGCAGACCATGCCGTTTATGTGGGCGTTGTACCATGATGCCGATCAAAACCATGCGGTGAGAAATTTTGAAATTGCTGCTGGAGAAATGAAAGGCAAGCACGATGGCCCATCTTTCCACGATGGAGATTTTTACAAGGTCTTTGAAGGAATGGCGGCGCTTTATGCCGAGACCAAGGACCCTGAACTGGATGCACAGATGGATGAGGCCATTGCCCTTATTGCTAAAGCGCAGCGAGAAGACGGTTACCTGCATACGCCGGTGTTGATCGAAGAGCGGTGGGGAACCTTAGGAGACGAATACCTCCAGAAGCAGTTGGGTTTCGAAAAATACAATATGGGCCACCTGATGACGGCTGCTTGTGTCCATTATAGGGCCACGGGAAAAGATAATTTCTTGGATATCGCAAAAGGTGTGGCGGACTTTCTGTATGATTTTTATAAGGAAGCTTCTCCAGCACTTGCCCGTAATGCCATCTGTCCGAGTCATTATATGGGCGTGGTGGAAATGTACCGAACCACAGACGATAAGCGTTACTTGGAGCTGGCGCAAAACCTGATTGACATTCGTGGCAAAACCGACGACGGTACCGATGACAATCAGGACCGGGTGCCATTTCGCGAGCAAACAGAAGCCATGGGCCATGCCGTAAGGGCCAATTACCTGTATGCAGGGGTAGCGGACCTTTATGCAGAAACGGGTGAAGAAAAACTGCTTGAAAACCTAAAGTCCATTTGGGAAGATGTCGTTTATCGCAAAATGTACGTGACCGGAGGTTGCGGAGCACTTTATGATGGTGTTTCCCCGAACGGGACTTCCTATAATCCCACGGAGGTCCAAAAGATCCACCAAGCCTATGGCAAGCCTTTCCAGCTGCCCAATGCTGCTGCTCATAATGAAACCTGTGCCAATATTGGCAATGTCCTTTGGAACTGGCGCATGCTGCAGCTTACCGGAGAGGCCAAATACATGGACGTGATCGAGCTTAATCTGTACAATAGCATTCTTTCAGGAATCAGCTTACAGGGGACCGAATTTTTCTATACCAATCCCCTTAGTGCCAAGAAAGATCTCCCTTATCACCTGAGGTGGCCCAATACCCGGGAAGGCTATATAGCCCTTTCCAATTGCTGTCCGCCAAATGTGGCCAGGACCTTGGCAGAGGTGGCCAATTATGCTTATAGCACTACCGAAGACGGACTGTATGTCAATTTATACGGAAGCAATAAGCTGCAAACCACATTGGCCGATGGCCAAGAGCTCCTGATCAACCAATCTACTTCTTATCCGTGGGATGAAACCATTTCTTTGGACATCGAAAAGGCCCCAAAAGATGATTACTCCGTTTTCCTTCGGATTCCAGGCTGGTGCCACGAGGCTTCTGTGACGGTGAATGGGGAGGAGCAGCACATGGATTTGGCCGCGGGCCAATATGTAGAGATCAATCGGTCGTGGAAGAAAGGAGACCAAGTGACTTTGACCCTGGCCATGCCGGTGCAATACTTGGAAGCCAACCCCTTGGTGGAGCAAGCTCGTGGCCAAGTGGCGGTTAAAAGAGGTCCGGTCGTGTATTGTGTGGAGTCGATGGACCTCCCCGCTGGAAAATCCGTGGATGATGTGGTCATCGCTCTTTCCGAGGAACTATCTCCCGAGGCATTCACGATTGGTAATAGCGAACTGATCAGTCTTACGGGAGAGGTGTATTATCAGTCTGAAGACAACTGGGAGAATCAACTCTACAGGGAAGTTTCTGATAGTGGATTTGAGAAGGGAAATATTCGTTTGATTCCTTATTACAGCTGGGCAAATCGAGGCGATGGTGAAATGATGGTGTGGTTGCCGTACGAGCGAAAGTAGTAAGAATTCAGGCCTGGCATGGTCCGCTCGTCTAAAAAAATGTACCTCGTTTGTAACGAGGTACATTGATGTGTTTTGATAAGGGCATTTGCAATGCTCGCCTGGGAAATGTGATTTCTTTCATAGCGCATCATGGCAAACGCCCAGTTCAAAAGCCCCCGTTTACGACGAGGGCTTTTTTGCCAATGAAAGTTTATTATTTGAATTCACCGTTTTTCAGTTTGAGGGCATCTGCAAGATGGGCCTCGATCATATCATAAACCGCTTCATTACCATCTTCATTGTTAGGACCAACGATGATCATGCCATCACCATTGCCATCTTGTACTAAACCAGGGTCAATGCCCATTAGGAGTTGGTCCATGTACAGCTCAAGCACCAATTCTTGGGTAGCATTTACTTCAGTGCCTGGATTGAACTTGATGTCGATTTTATCTTCGATGTCCATATACATCATGGAAGGAATCCCTTTCCAGTCGGCTTTGATAAGGACGGATTTTCCATACATTTCACTGTTTTCCGGTAGATTGTCTGCTTTGGTCAGGTCAAAGGTCAGGTTGGTATAGAAGCCATTTGGGGCTAAGAAACTCCCCATTCTTGAAAGCAAGATATGCTCGTCTTTCACCATAGGAACTACAAATTTTGGCCCCTTATTAGGTGTCATAATGTTGATGGGCCTGGTTTTGCTATCAGCAATTTTTAAGTGCATTTTGACATCCTTGACAGCGATGTTTACATCGGTAACGGTGACATTTTTGAATACCAAGCTTCCATCATCCCCTTCAGAAGGGATGTTGGTACTTACCTTTGCAGAAAGGGTTACTTCACTTTCTTGAATTTCTTGCGATTCTTCTGTTTGGTTACACGATACCAATATGGCAGAAGTGGAAAACGCCAACAAAAGGTTTCTAAAAGTTGTTGTTCGACTCATAGTTGTAAAGTTTTGGTTAGTAATGAAATAGTGCTTGTTTGTAGGGTCGATATTACTTTAATTCTAGCATAGAAGAATATGGTTTGTAGCCATTTGTAAATCATCTGTGTTTTTAAGATAAAGTGCTGGAAAACAGGTGGGAGGTATAAATAAAAAGTAATTTTAGCATCGTTAATACGGAGATGATCACAAGGTCGGGGTGGAAAATATCTTGGATCAAACCATCTTTCGGGTGTGGCTACATCAAGAATCGGACATTGCAGATACAACTAGCCTCACCTTGTACCGCTTAATCCAATGCCTTAGTAGAAAATATTGATTTACAAAAAATACATTTAAGCCTACAAAAAACAACCGTTTGTTTTTAATGAATTGAATATCATTTATTTATGGGTAAATTCATTTGTTTTTTTATCCGTTAACAAAATTCAACAACATGAAACCTCAGAATTATTTTTGGCTTATTGGATTGACTGTTATTTTATTTTCATCCTGTAACAATGGCGACGATGAGCCGGATCCAGTAAGTTCGGGAGGAGGAACATTAACCTTGACTGGAGATGAAGCCCATTATACCTCCAATAAACTGGAAGTCAGTGAGACGGCCTATGGCCGGGAGGATTTGACAGGGTTGGAAGAGTCTTTGGTGGCTGTATCCAGTGGGATTTTCATTCCTAAAGCCGGTGAAGGTCAGTTGATCCCTGAAGGAACAAATTTGGAAAAGCAATTTGTACTGGTGGCTTCTGAACTGGCCATTTCGATGAGCATTTTTGCGGAGGGAGTAAAGCGGGATTATATTTCTGACGTGAGTAACCCGATCAATGTCACGATCAGCACCGCGACAAAAGAAGTGATATTTTCCAATGCCCGGGTAATCAATGCGGACAACAACTCCGTTTTGACACTCAATGGCACCTTGACTTGGTAACTGCGCAGCTCCTCATAGGCGGACTCATCAATCGATCTAATGAACCTGTTTCCAACGCATCCTTCCCCATAAACAGGGGGGAATGGTTTTTGATACAACCATGATTAAATCCGGTTTATGAAGAAGTAGCGACCATGTCATTTTCGGCTCAAAAGGAATACGATACTTGGCTGCCATTTTCTGGATCCAGCTCCACTTGAGCATATACCCCGATTTCCTGCTGCAGCTCTTCCACATGGGAAATGATTCCGACAATCCTTTTTTCATGCCGGAGGGATTTGAGCGTTTCGAAAACCGTCCTCAGGGCATTTTTGTCCAATGCCCCAAAACCTTCATCCAGAAAGAAGAAACTCTGGTCGGCGCGGTTGAGGGCTTTCACTTTTTCCGCGAGGGCCAAGGCCAGGCAGAGGGATGCCTGAAATGTCTGACCACCTGAAAGGGTTTTGAGCAGCCTCCTTTTTCCGCCGTTGAGGTGGTCTTTTACCCAGAAGGTGTTGCTGTCATCCACTTCCAGGGTAAGGCTATTTTTGGCCAATTGCATAAACCGGATATTGGCTGTTTGGACCAGCTCTTTTAGGTATATATTGGATACATACTTTACAAATCCGCTGCCTTGGAAGAGCCCATAGAGCTCTTTTAGATTGGTTTCGCGATTTTCTACCGATTGAAAATCCTTTTTAAGGCGGGCTTTTTCTTCCAATTTGGCGTTGATATCATCGATTTCTTTCTGGAGCAGTGCCACACGTTTTTGGGTAGCTTCCAAAGCCGTTTTGGCGGCCTGAAAGGCTGCCTGGACAGCTGTAAACTGTTCTTGGTCAAACGTGGCCACGGCTTCTTCTGCCTCCAAGGCTTGGATTTTGTCTCGCATGAGGGCGCGCTGCCGGTCAAAGGCCTTGATCTCTTCTTCCATTTTGGTCTGGTCCAGGGATTTTTCCAACAAGTCCTTGACGGTCTGGATACCGGTAAAATCATGTTGGGCCAAGGCCAGGGAAAGGGATTCATCGGTTTTTCCCAGCTTGGTCTTTACTTCCGCCAACCGTTCCTGATAGGTTTTCAGGTGGGCCAAATTGGTGGTTTGCTGTTGCCGTGCTTCGTTTAGGGCATCCTGTGCCCTGGGTAGGTTTACTTCCAGGTCATCCAAGTAACGCTTTACTTTGGAGATGTCTTCATCGATTTGGGCGGCGCTGGCAGATCGGTATTTTTCCAGCAGGTCAGGGTAGTTTATTTCGGCTAACTTGGTTTCGATTTTGGTTTGCAGGGTCTTTACTTCTTGTTCGGCCGCTTGGAAGCGGTTCAGGTCCTGCTCTGCTTTGGTCAAAAACGCCTTCTGCTCCGCAAGCAGGGCCTTGAGTTGTTGTTGGAGGTTCTTTTCGCGCTGAAGGGTGTCCTTGGCGGTTTGCAACGCCTGCGCCAGGTCCGCTTCCTGTGCGCCACCATTTTCTTTTAAAAGTTGCTGGATGCGGTTTTGAAGTTGATCGGCTTCTTGTTGTTTTTCAAGATGGCTTTTTTCTGCATTCTCCATGTTCAAGTGCAGCTTTTCATAGCTCGATTGGGTGGAGCGCAAGGTTTCCAGCCGCTGGCTGAAGCGCTGGATGGCCTCATCGGTTTTTTGCAGCTTTTCCTCATCAAAGTGATGCTCCAAAGGAGCGGGGTGCTCCATGGCTCCACAAAGGGGACAAGCTTCCCCAGGTTTTAATTGATGGGCATAGGTAAATAAACCCTGCTGCTGTAAGAGGTGTTCACGATCCTTTTGTACTTGATGGAGTTGCTCGGTGGTGGTTTGGATCGCGGACGGGAAAGTGGGAGCCTCCATGGCCGCTTCCTGCAGGAGTTGCTGTTGGGCCTTTTGGGTGGACGCAATGTCTGCCGAAAGTCCCTTTAGCTGATCGGAAAGCAGCTTGGACCGGTCTTCCAATTGCCGAAGTTCCAGCAAGGCAGCTTCCATTTTGCTGACATGATCCAGTTCCGGAGCCGCTATTTGCTCAAGTGCTTTTTCAGCATCCTCAATTTGGTGGGTCAGTTTATCTTTTTGTTCCTGTTGAGCGCTGTTTTGCAGGTTGAGCTGCTGCAGTTGTTGCGCTAAGGAGTCCTTTTCAGAAGAAAGCTTGTTGAGTTCCTTGATTTGGAGGAGGTCACGGATGCGGGCTTCTTTCTCTCCTTTGTTGCTGTAGTCCTTGTAAAGCTTCTGATAGCGGGTGTTTTTCTCTTCGATTTCCTGCTCGAAGCGTATCTTGAATCGCTCACAATCCGCCACACTTACCCGGTATTTTTCCAGGTCAATTTCGAGTTCTTGAAATTGATCGAGGAGCGGTTTTACATAGGCTTGTGCCTTTTGGTACTGTTGGAGCAAGCGTTGCTTTTCCTGGAATGCTGGCAGCTGCTGATCGGACGCCGCCAATTGGGTTTTGAGTTGGATCAGCTGTTCTGCCTTTTCCTTTACTGCTAAGCTGCTGTTGAGCTGCTTTTCTTTTTCAGTGAGCCGTTGGTCCTCTTCTTTTTGTTGGGCCAACTGCTGTTGCAACTGGCCTTCGGAGGTTTGGAGGGCCTCTTTGGTAAATGCTGCCAATCCCTCCAGTTGGGTTTCGAGCTTGATCTTCTTTTCCTTTTCGATTGAAAGCAGCTGCTTGGTCTTTCCAGCGAGGTCAAACCGCTCCAAGCCAAAGAGTTCTTTCATCATTTCCGCCCGGTCTTTGGGCTTCTGTTCGATAAACTCCCTGAATTTCCCTTGGGGAATGATGACGGTTTGGCGGAAGTGGTCCATTTTCATGCCGACCAACTCCTCACCTTTTGCTTCCAGCGGAAGCCAGCCTTCGCTAGACTTTTCATAAAAAGTGTGCGTAGCAGGTTTTACATCATCAAAATTCTTGGTGTTTCGCTTGGCAATGTAAGAAGCTTTGTAGCTGGTTTCATTGTTTTTGCCTGCCTGGAATTCAAAGTGGATGGCGATGCCCGGGCTTTGGAGGTTGACCATGCTGTTCTTTTCTCCCTTGCTGGCCAGCCGTTCAGTAGTGCCATAAAGGGCGAGCAGAATGGCTTCCAGTATGGAGGATTTGCCGCTCCCTACCGCTCCGAAAATACCGAAAAGACCCGCGCCGGTAAGGTGGGTAAAGTCAATGGTCTGTTTTGCTTTATAGGAATATAGTCCTTCAATTTCCAGTTTTACAGGGATCATAGCTGTTCGTTTTGACTGATGATTTCGTTAAAAAGTACGCTGATCTCCTCGTTTGGGGCCACACCTTTGCTGCTTTGGTAAAACTGGGAGAAAAGTGTTCCCATGTCTTTTCCCAAATCCTCTGCGCGAAGGCCACTTCCGTCAGCATTCTGGTCTCCAGTAAGTCTGGGGATCAAATTGACGATGCCGTCATGGGCTTTCATGATGGTTTTGCGCGTTTCTGCATCGATGGAAGAGGTCGTTTCGTAGATGATTTCTACGAAACAGTAAGGGTTTTCTTGCAGCCAAGCTAAGGTGTCGGCCAAGTTGGAAAAGGTCTTTTGATATAGCGGCCGCCCTTGTTTTAGTGAGATGGGTTCGTATTGGACGGGGGTGTTAGGTTCCGCTTTCACCAGAACCACCTTTTTTTCTTGGTTGGCTTCACTGAAACTGTAGGCCAGTGGCGAGCTGCTGTACACCACAGGACACGGCTGCTTGTCCACCGAGTGGTAGCGGTGGAGGTGCCCCAGTGCAGCATATTGGATGCTGTCTGGAATCAGGTGCGTGTAAAGTGCCTGGGTGCCGCCCACGTGAAGAATGGGGCGTTCACTCTCCGGTTCGGCTTCGGGTTTTTCACCTTCTTTCATAAAGAAAAAGTGCCCCATAAAGAGGTTCACTCCTGCATCATCACAGTAATTGTCAGCGATATTTTGCCACTTTTTGCCCAAAACTTCCCGTAAAGCAGCCTCTTTGTCCTCTTCACCCAAGTACGTTTTTAGCAACACTTCATTGGCATAGGGCGCCAGGATAATGCGCACTGGAAAAGGGTGTTGCGGCAATTTAAGCTCAACAAACCCTGGGGAAGACTGCGTGATTTCCAGACCGCTGTCCACCTTCCCTGGAGCGAGCACTTGCTCATAGCTGCTGTAAAAAAGAATGCCCAACTCCCTGGCCAGCGGATCCGGGGCACTGATGAATTGGGTGCTGTCATGATTGCCGGAAATGGCCACCACAGGCCTTTTCCCGTCCTTGGAGAGCTTGCGGAGGGTTTTATAGAGCAGTTCGACCGCCTCATGACTGGGATTGAAACTGTCAAAGATGTCTCCTGCCAGCAGTACCAAATCGACGTCTTCCCGATCGGCCACTTCAATCATTTCTTCCAGTACGAGCTGTTGTTCGGGCAGTCTAGCATATTCTTGTAGGCGTTTGCCTAAATGCCAATCCGCTGAATGTAAGAGTTTTAACATATTTTAAAAAGCAAGAGCTTTTCTTTTTAATGGAAAATCAGATTAAATTTAGGGGCTTAAAAATTGGTAAACAAACCCAATAGCAGTTCTAAGGTATGAAAAGGCCAACATATTCGTTGTCCTGAATATATTGACTTTCATGGCCGTTTTATCAGTCCTAAGCGGAAATGGTAAAGCATTTATGATGTCAGGAAAGCTTGTCTACCGAAGGGCAAGTGGGCAAGCGTTGGGCTGTGCCGTTCTGCTCGTGTATGATGGTTTATGATACCCAATTGAAAATCTGGCATTTAAATTGTTAAGCCGATGCTTATGAGAAAAATATTGTTTTTGTCCCTGTTATTGAGTGTGTTAGGGTTCGGGGAGCTGTTGGCACAGCCGCCTGTATTGGGAGTGGATTCTACCTTGGTGATAGAAGAGGGGATAGCAAGTTATTACGGGCGTTTTTTTCACAACAGGAAGACGGCCAATGGCGAGATATTCGACATGGAAGGGATGACGGCAGCACACAAAAACCTGCCTTTCGGCACCATGATTCGGGTGACAAACCTCCGAAATGGCAAAGATATCATTGTGAAAGTCAATGACCGTCTTCCCCAGAATTCCAAACGCACCATCGATTTGGCAAAAGGTGCTGCCCGAAAGCTCGGCATGATCCAGATGGGATTGGCACCTGTCACCATCAGCGTCCTAAAACCTCAAGGGATGGCCCGGCTTATGGATTACTACGAAGATGATGTGCCGGGCAGCCTACGGCTAAGGTTGTACTTTGAGCCCATAGCGGTGGAGAAAGACACCACCGTGATTTTTGCTTGGCCAGACTGGGCAGCGGATTTCGATAGCGGCGGCTGAATATATTTTTACCTTTTCCCCTTGAGGGGGAGAATTACGTTGCTGTCTGAGGTAAATCACATCATTAAAACAGTTCAACTTTTATTTACGCCCCTAGTCCCCTCAATGCTATTAAGTTAATGGAAATTTATGTGGTGTCAGTCCGAGCGCTTGCCTGACCGGCAGGCAGGGAGTCGAGGCCCGGCATTACCCTTCGACTTTAGTTTATCCTGAGCTTGTCGAAGGGCTCAGGGTGACAAGCGAGTTGTATTTACCCTAACTTAAGAGCATTGAGCCCCCTATAAGGAGGAATTGTTACTTGACTAAGGGAGTTTCTTGTCGATATGGCGACTCCACTTTCTAACCTTCCAACCTTAAAACCTTCCAACCCTCCCCCTACATCACATATTCGTCATTGATAGGGCTGACGGGGTCGGGGATGTGTTCTTCGTGGATCATTTCGAGCAAGTTGATTTCGATGGTACGGGTGATCTGATCGAGGGGGATACCTGTCGGGATGGGCTCAAATGGATTCAAAATGGCCTGTCCAATAAAATGGATGGTGTGAAAGACATAGCCGATGATGGTACCAAAGGCAATGGCCCTCCATTCTACCGTAGGAGCCACCGCAAGGGTAAAAGCAATATTAAATAGCCAAATAAAAGCTTTGGTATAGTAGTTATAGGAAGTCGGAAAAACGGTGTTCTTGATCCGTTCGGACTTGCCCATCTCATCACAGAAACGGGTGATTTCCCTGTTAAGCTCCAAAAATTCGAAACCATCGATAAGTTTTTCCTTTCGCCAGGTTTTCAGTTCCGTCGTTTGCAGGCTGAGGATGGCATTGTGTTTATTGCTTTCATTTTCTATGATATCCAGGTCGCTTTGAATGAGGTATTTCTTATACTCATGCTCATCGGTACCACGGAGATTTTCCTTTAGGGCGTACAGAAAGGCAATATGGCGTTTGATGGCATATTCTTTCATCAGCTGCAGGTGCTGGTCTTTGATGTGTTCAGAAGCAACGGGGAATTGCAGGACATGACGGGCCCAAGTGCGGGAACTATTGACCAATGTACCCCAGATTTTACGGGCTTCCCACCAGCGGTCATAGGCTTGGTTGTTATTAAAACCGATAAAAAAGGCCAGCGCAGTACCCAGGATGGTGGGAATGATCGCAGGCATTTCGAAATGATACTGGACAAAATACCTATAGAAAAAATAAGCCATCGAGCAGGTCAGGGCAACCAATATCGTGTTTTTCCACGTACCCCTGACAATGCGGCTCAACCGGATATCATGTGTAATGATCATGGAGGGAGTCTTTTTTGGTAATGTAAACAATTTACGAAAAAATAGGCGGAAAGAAACCTACCAATGTTTGCATTTAGTAAATGCAAAGAGCTGATTTAACATCATCTAAGATTTCAACGTTCACGAGTTATATCGGTACACTTTCCCTTTTATATTGATATTTTGTTTAGGCTATCGGTGTAAATCAATTCTTTAACCAAAAAACAATGTTGACATGAAAAAGAAAAGAATGTTACCAAAAGTAGTGATGGCTGCCAGTGTGGCTGTTATGGGCGTGGGAGTATTCCAGTCTTTTGATGCGGAGGCTCAGACCACTGGAGGAGGAGTATGTTGTCAAACGAAGGATAAGACATGCTATCATCCTGACAATATATACTTCGCCGATTCCATTTGGAAGAGTGGAGCGAGTACCTGTAGTTAATTTGAATGCTTGCCCGACCAGAAAGTACTTTTGTTCTGGTCGGGCTTTTTTAAACAAAAAATAATGAGAAAATTAAGTTTATTGATGTGTCTTTTGCTTCTTTTTTCTTGCACGCAAGAGAAAGAAGAAGTATTCCCTAACTATGAAGTCAAGGTTTTTATGAGGGATGATATTCCAAATACAAAGTTCCTGAAAGGAGAAAAACTTGATTTTGGGGAATTCTTGGAGCCTCGGTACATTATGGTAAATGAGGACTATATCTTAGTTTGCGAAAACGGCTTGAACGATATTTTCTATGTATATGACAAAGAAGCACTAACCTATGTGAAGAGCATGGGGAAAGATGGCTTTGGTCCTGGAGAGATATCCAGAAGTAATTTTTTGCACAAGGGGCTGAGCAAGGGGGATTTTTGGGTGTATGATAATGAAGGAAGAACCTTTAATAAATTTAATCTCTACAATGACACTAATAAACTCGCCGTAAACCAGATAAAGCAAACGGACGCCTTGTCATCAGTAACGAATTTCGTCCCCATCACAGACTCGACCTTTATGGCGATGGCGATGGATAGCGAACATAAATTTTTGGAATATAACTGGAATGGGGGTTTAATAAACACTTATGGTAAGTGGGAGCATATGTCTGAGGAAAGCTTCTCTTCATTTATTCTGTTTGTGGTAAACCAAGGAAAGCTAATTGGATCTGCGGATAGAATTTTTTTTGGAATCTGTGGAGTTCAGAGAGACTATATAGATATCCTAAATCGTGAAACGGGTAAGGTTTTGTCCATAAGAGGGCCAGAAAATATAGATCCAGAATTTGAAATAAGCAATAGTAGAGGATTTGATTATCCGTTAATAGAATCAGATAAAATCTATTATAGAGGCTTGTTTTTTGGAAAATCCTCAATCTTTGCATTGTATTGTGGATTTACCGATAAGGAGAGCATAGAGAAGCAGGAATCGAGGATATTTGAGTTTGATTACAGGGGAAACATACTCAATCAATATTTCCTGGATAATTCGATCCTATCGTTTACCGTGGATGAGGAGGAGAAGAAGTTTTATTGCGTGAGCTTCCACGAAGAAGACCCTAATGTAGTACTATTTTCATATGACGAATAATATTGGATTGATACCTGTGTGATGTTAATTATAAAAATCAAGTCAATAAAATATCGCTTGACCCCTTAAAAGGCGCCACACTCCCTTTGCTTTTAATTAAATATTTAGTTAATTAAGGAGGTCAATATTTTATTATCTTTTCCATGAAGTCAAACAGCCTGTTTTTATTGCTGGTTTTCCCGTTTCTTTTTTCCTGTGAAAACAGTACGGAGCAGCAAGAGGAAATCCCCCTCGAATCCATGCGCAATGAAGTCTCTGCCACCAAGGTGACGGTGGCCAAGGCGGAGCAGCGTTCCTTCGACTACCTGATCAATGCCTCCGGCAAGGTAGAGGCAGGTCAGGAGGTAATGGTGGTCATCGAGCGACAGGGCTACCTCAAAGAGCTGAGCGTCCAAGAAGGCCAGTATGTGGAGGCCGGGGCGGTCATCGCCCGTCTGGACAATACCGACAATGTCTTCCGCAAGGAAAAGGCGCTGGTGCAGCTGAAAAACGCACAGGCTTCCTATAACAGCGAAAAACTGGGCTTTGGATCCATCCTGGAGGGAGAAGACCAGGAGCAAGTGCTCCAGCTGGACGAGCAGTTGAAGGCCAGCAGTGGCCTGCTGTCCGCGGAGATCGAGCTGAAGGAGGCCGAGCTGGAACTGGCCAAGGCCACGATCAAGGCCCCCGTCTCGGGCAAGGTGGCCGACCTGCAGGTGAAACCCGGTAGCCTCGTCAATGCCGGCGATGAACTCTGTGAGGTGCTCAATACCCACACCCTGCTGCTCAACGTGAAAGTCCTCGAATCCGACATTCCCTTTATCTCCCTCGGCCAGACAGCGGAGGTCTATCCCGTTTCTGCCGGTACGGGCACACTGTCCGGCAAGGTGGGCAGCATCAACCCCAAGGTGGACGAAAACGGCCTGGTGGAAGTGGGCATCAAACTGACGGGTGCCCAGAAACTGCTCCCCGGCATGAACGCCCGGGCGGTGATCCGCGCCCCGCAGTCGGACAATGTGGTGGTGCCCAAGCAGGCGCTGGTCTATCGCTCCGGCCGGCCGGTGGTTTTTACGGTCAACGGCAAAGAAGCCAAGTGGAACTACGTGGAGGTGGGCAAGGACAACGGCCGTGAGATCGAAATCCTGGACGGCATCAAGGACGGGGAAACCGTCATCACCAGCAACAACCTGCAGCTGGGCCACCAGGCGCAAATCCAAATCGCAAAAGAAAACGAATAGCCATGGTCAGATTTTTATTGGCAAGACCGATTGCGGTGACCATGGTCTTTATGGCCCTGATGGTGTTCAGCGTGATCGCCTTCACGAAGCTTCCCGTATCGCTGCTGCCGCCCATCGATGTGCCGCAGATCGTGGTCAAGGTGAACTACCCCAATGCCTCGCCCGAGGCGATCGAGCAGAACGTGCTGCGCCCCGTGCGGGAAAGCCTGATCACGCTGAACGGCCTGGAGGACATGCAGAGCAAGGCTGGCAGCGAAACGGGCACGGTACGGCTGCAGTTTGCCTACGGTACTTCCATGGAGCTGGCCTATATCGAGGTGAACGAAAAGATCGATCGATTGACCAACAGCCTTCCCGAAGAACTTTCCCGCCCCCAGGTCATCCGCATCAATACCAATGACATTCCCATGGTCCACATCCAAGTGGTGCCCAAGGAAGGAACGGACTACGCCGAGGTGACCAAGCTGGCCGAAAATGTCCTCAAAAAGCGCATTGAACAACTGGAAGGGATTTCCCTGGTGGACATCAACGGCAAGCAGGAACGGGTGATCACCGTGCGCCCGGACAAGGCCGTGCTGGCAGGGCTGGGCCTGAGCGAGCAGGATGTGCTCAATGCCATCACGGCGGGCAACCGGGAGCTTCCCGGCATCAGTGTCAAGGACGGGCAGTACCGCTACTTCCTGCGGCTGGCGACACGTGTGGACACGCCCGAGGACATCGAAGACCTTCCGGTCAGTGGTCCCGGGGGAATGGCCGTGCCGTTGGGCAAAGTGGCCGACGTGCAATACCGCATGGGCGAGACCATGGGCTACCACCTCTATGGAAAACAGGAGGGATTGGTGATCACGGTCCACAAGCAGGCCGCGGCCAAGATGAACGAACTCATGGAAAAGGTCCGGGCGTCCGTGGGCCATTTCAAGCAGGACTACCCACAGGTGGACTTTGCCATGACCCAGGACCAGAGCACCCTGCTCAATGCAGGGATCAGCAACCTGCAGACCAGCCTACTCTTTGGGGGGATCTTTGCCTTCGGGGTGCTGTTCATCTTCATGGGCAACTACCGCATGCCGGTGATCATTGGCCTGAGCCTGCCGGCTTCCCTGGTGATCAGCTTCTTGGTCTTTCAGGCAGCGGGCATTTCCATCAACGTCATCTCCCTGAGCGGATTGGCCCTTGGGCTGGGCATGCTTATCGACAATGCCATCATCGTGCTGGACAATATTACCCGCAAGCGCCAAGAGGGGCTGCCGCTGTTCGAGGCCTGTGTGCAGGGGGTAAACGAGGTGATGTCCGCACTGATCAGTTCGGTGCTGACCACCTTGGCGGTCTTTGTGCCGCTGGTATTTCTGAGCGGGATTTCCGGCGCCCTGTTCCTGGACCAGGCGGTCTCGGTGGCGGCGATCCTGTTCGTGTCGCTGGTGGTGGCCTTTGTGCTGCTGCCATTGCTGTACCGGGTATTCTTTGCCCGTAAAGCCTGGGAAGGCAACCGCGAGGACAGCCCGTTTTTCAGGAAGATCATAAAGCTGTACAAAGAGGGCTACCAAATGGTCATGGCCAATAGGAAGTGGAGTTTGGCGTTGCTCTTTGCGCTGATCCCGGTGTTTTTGTTGGTGGGTACCGTTTTGCCCACGGAAGGCCTTCCGCCCATTGCCAAAAAAGATGCCGTGCTGGAGGTGGACTGGAACGAGCCCATCGGCGTGAAGGAAAACCGTGACCGCGTAAAGGGCATCATGGCCAACTTGGAAGGGGATTTTGAACAGGCAGAAGCGGATGTGGGCGTGCGGCAGTTTTTGCTCTTTGACAGGGAGAATTCCGTGCAACAGGCGACGGTGTACCTGGATTTCAAGGACGAGCCGTCCAAGGAGCAACTGACGGCACGGCTGGAAAGGATGATGGAACGGGACTTTCCCCGAGCGACAGTGGAGGTCAGCGATGCCCCGAACGCCTTTGACCAGTTGTTTGCCTCTGACATTCCCCATTACGAAATGCGCTGGAAGGAACTGGAAAGCAAGCGGCCGGTCCCTGCTGCCGAGATGACTCCTTGGCTGGAAGAGCTGCCCGTTGCCAACTGGAAGAAGGGCCCCGGGCTGCAGGAGGAATCGGCGGTGCTGTTCCGTATCGACCTGGAAAGATTGGCCCTCTACGGGATCGATATCGACGTGTTGATTGCGGAGATCGAAAGGCTCTTTGGCCGCTATACCATCGATGAGATCAAGCGTTTCAGTGAAGTGACGCCGATCCGGCTGGAGGGCAGCACGTCAGACTTTAGGACCATCCTCCGCAGCAATTACCTGGAAGGAACGGAAGGGCAGCGTTATGCCCTTGACAATTTTATCAGGGTCAGTTATGAAGACCATTACAAATATGTCACGGCGGACAAGACGGGAATCTATCAATCGGTCAGCCTGACGGGCGCCCATCCGGAGCAGCAGGAAAGCAAGTTGAGGGACTGGGGCCGGGAGAGGAATTTCAGTGTGTCCTTTACGGGACAATATTTCAGGGACCGGGAAAATATCCGTCAACTGATGGGGATATTGGGTGTATCGGTGCTGTTGCTGTACTTTATCCTGGCCGCACAGTTTGAGAGTTTTGTACAGCCGCTGATCGTGATCTTTACCCTGCCGTTGGGCATTGGCGGGGCGCTGCTGATGCTCTGGCTGACGGGTACCTCGCTGAACGTGATGTCCGCCATTGGCCTGGTGGTCATGTTGGGCATCATGGTCAATGACGCCATTCTCAAGATCGATACCGTCAACCGCCTGCGGGAGCGCTATGCCTCGGAACATCCCGGGGGGACAAGCAGGGAAATACTGGATCGGGCATTGTTCCGGGCCGGGGAAATCCGGTTGAAGCCCATCCTGATGACTTCGATCACGACCATCCTGGCGCTGCTGCCGGTAGTGTTCAGCTCGGGACTTGGAGCGGACCTGCAGCGGCCCTTGGTCTTCAGCGTCATCGGTGGCCTCACCATCGGCACGCTGACGGCATTGTATTTCGTGCCGCTGGCGTATTGGGCGCTGAGTAGGGAGAAAGTATCAAGATTAGAGTAAAGAGTCAAGAGGAAAGAACAAAGATTGATTGGAGAAGAGAGAATGCGAAAAGTTCCTCTTTTAGGGGGATTGAGAGAGTGAAAAAATATCAAGCATCAAGTAGTGAGATACGAGTATTGACATTGTTCCTCCCCTTGTAGGGGAGGTTTGGAGGGGTTAATTGTATGGCGACGAACAGCGAATTTTGATGATGGATAAAAATCAGCCCACTCCCTGCTCTTATCTCACTACTAAAGCCTAACAGATGACAAAGTATCAAGTAGCAAAATATTAGTATAAAGATTAATCGAGCAGTTTATAAGAAGAAAGAGCATAGATTGAGTCTGGAGACTCAACTCTTGCAGTCCCACGTCAGAGACGTGGGACAACGGAGTCTTGATTCTTTCATCTTGGTTCTTTTATCTAAAAAATGACTTCATTCAGGATCACGATATCGTTTTTTGTGCTGGCCATCATCGGCTTTGCGCTGGTACCACGGCTGACCGTGGAGCTGAACCCGCGTGAACAGCAGCCTGTGCTGAGTGTCTCGTTTGCCGTGCAGCAGGCGGCACCGGAGCTGGTCGAGAAGCTCGGTACGGCGCCGCTGGAAGGGCTGTTTTCGCAGTTGTCGGAGCTGAAGAAGATCGAGTCGGTGTCCAACTATAACAACGGGCGGATCACCTTGCGCTTTGACAAGCACACGGACATGGAGTTCAAGAAATTCGAGGTGGCCTCCCTGATCCGGCAGGTGTACCCGTCGCTGGACCAAAAGGTAAGCTATCCGCTGATCTACCAATCTGCCCAGCAGCATGAGGAGCCGCCCATCCTCCAGTACAGCATCAATGCGCCCTATGCGCCTTTTGAGATCAAGAAGGTGACCGAGGATGTACTGAAATCCGTCCTTACGCGTTTTGACGAAGTGGAAGAGATCCAGGTTTATGGTGCCAACGACCTGCAGCTTTATGTGACCTACGATATCCAAAAACTACAGGCCATGGGCCTTACCCGGGGAATGCTGACGGGAGTGCTGCGCAATGCCTTTGGGACGGGGTATCCGGGGATGGCGGTGAACCACCAGGGGGAAGCGCTCTTCATCCAGCTGAACCGGAGCCTGACCCGTATGGACCAGCTGGAAAACCTGCGGATCACCAGTCTGGACGGGAAGGAAGTATACCTTCGGGACCTGGCCAGGTTGACCTTGGAAGAGGCCGAACCCAGCCGCTTTTACCGGATCAATGGCAACAACTCGGTGACCATGAGCATCACCAGCCGGCCGGGCGTGAACAAGGTGGTTCTGGCCAAAAAACTGCGGGAGGCAGTCGGGCAGGCCGGACAATTGCTTCCGGCGGGCTATGATGTGCGCCTGGAGCAGGACGACACCGAATTCCTGTCCAAGGAACTCCATAAAATCTACCAACGTTCCGGGCTTTCCATTCTGATATTGGTGGTCTTTATCTTTTTGATCAACCGCAACTGGCGGTACCTGACAGTACTTTTCCTTGGGATCCTGATCAACTTGAGCGTCACGGGGATCATCCTGTATGCCCTGGGGACCCACCTGCACCTGTACAGCATTGCAGGGCTGACGATTTCCTTTGGGCTGATCGTGGACAATGCCATCATCATGATCGACCACCTGCACAAGCACCGCAACAGGAAGGTCTTTCTGGCGCTTTTGGCCGCATCCTTCACGACGATCGCAGCATTGCTGATGGTGTTCCTGCTGCCAGAGGAAGACCAGCGTAACCTGACCGATTTTGCCGTGGTGGTGGCGGTGATGCTGGCGGTATCCCTGCTGGTGGCCCTGCTGTTTACCCCGGCCATGTACGGGCTGTTGTTTGGCGAGAGGGCACAGAAGGGACGAAAGTTGACCTTGCCGGAGCTGCGGAGAAGGGCGGCCTGGTTCAGGAGGTATGTTGGCATGATCGGCTTTGTGGCCCGGTTTCGGAAAACACTGATCACCTTGCTCGTATTGCTCTTTGGCCTTCCCATTTTTTACCTTCCGGCCAAATGGGAAGGACAGGAATGGTACAACAAGACCGTTGGCAGTACGGTCTACCAAGAAGATATCCGTCCTTATGTGGACAAGGCCCTGGGAGGGTCTTTGCGCATGTTTGTCCGCGGGGTATTCGAAAAATCGGGTTACCGCGAAGCCTCGCAGACCCGGCTATATGTCAATATCCGGTTGCCCTTTGGCAACACCCTCGACCAGATGGACTTTATCGTAAGGGAATTTGAGGAGTTCCTGAAAGGGGTGAAGGGCGTGGACAAGTTTGTCAGCAACGTATCCTCCGGGCAGTACGCTTCGATCACCATCACATTTGAGGATGCCTATGAGAATTCTGCGCTTCCCTATCAGCTGAAAGGGCGGCTGTCGGTAAAGGCCACCGACTGGAGCGGGGCCAATTGGAGTATTTATGGTGTGGGGCAGGGCTTCTCGGCCGGCCCCGGTGGAGAGGGGATTCCATCCTTTACGGTCATGATGAAGGGGTACAATTTTGACGAACTGGAGCGGCAGTCCGAGGTGCTCGCCGAAAAGCTGCTGCGGCACAAGCGTATCCAGGAGGTGAACACCAACGAACGGATGGGCTACGGGGAAAGGACCTCTGAGGAGTTTGTCCTGCGGTTTGACCAGCGGCAGCTGGCACTGCAGCGGGTCAACCAGTACGAGGTGATCAACGCATTGGAGGGGGTCTCCAAGCCCACGCGCAGCTCACTTTACCTGAACCTGGACGATACCAACTACGGTGTGATGGTACGGGAGGAAGATTCGGAAGGTTTTTCCCGGTTTGACCTGGAGGAGACCACGCTGATCAGTGGGGAAGACCGGATGTTCAAGGTGTCCAGCTTGGGGACGTTGGAGAAGGAGACCACGACCAACTCCCTGCACAAGGAAGACCGGCAGTACATCCGCAGGGTGGCCTTTGAGTACATGGGCTCACGGAAGTTTGGCAGCGAGTACCTGGAGGAGGTGCTGGAAGAAATGAAGGCCAGTATGCCCATTGGTTATTCGGCTGAGACGTCATCCTACTATTGGGGCTATGACAAGGCCAAGCGGCAATACACCCTGTTGCTGGTACTCATCGTAGCGATTTTCTTTATCTGTGGGGTGCTCTTCGAAAACCTGAAGCAGCCATTCTACATCATTGCCGTGATTCCCATTGCCTTTATCGGGTTGTTTTTGATCTTTTCCCTGTTTGATTTTTACTTTGACCAGGGCGGTTATGCGGCCTTTGTGATGCTGGGTGGCCTGGCGGTGAATGCGGCCATCTTTATCGTCAATGACCTGAACAACCGCAGCAAGGGAAGGTACAACCGCAACGTGCTGAAATCCGTGGCGGGCAAGGCTATTCCAATCCTGCTGACCGTTCTTTCCACTTGTTTTGGCTTGGTCCCTTTTATCATGGAAGGGCAGAATGAGATTTTCTGGTTTTCCCTGGCCATTGGCACCATCGGGGGGCTGGTGTTCAGCATGGTAGGGGTCTTTTTGGCACTGCCGGTGTTTTTGTGGAGGAAAGAATTCAAACAAAAGGCTTGAGATCCGTGACATAGGCCTGAGAAGACGTTCCCGATCGGTTAGTTTTGGGGGTGATTCTTTAAATGATAAAGGGCAAGAATCCTCCCACTGTCACGGTAGAGTCCTTTTGCCAATTGGGTGAAGGGGTTGTTCACCTTGGCGAGCTGGGTGCTGTTTTTTTTAACGCTCGATTAGGAGATCAGGTGGAAAGCTTAAAATACAATATTGCCCTTCTTCTCATCGATTGAAAAACTTAGCATTCGGTAATCTAATTGACTCCCTCCATAGACAAAGCCTCTTTAGCTACAATCTTATCCAATTGCTCATGAAAAAGGTCTACCATGCCTAAATTGGCCAATGATTTAGCACGTTGATGTTTTAATATATATGCCATAAAATGTTTGTTGTTCAAGGATGTGGTATCCAAATGATTGGTTTTGTAAAAGGAATTGGTAGGGTCATGTAATACGGGGTAAGGGAAAGACATTTTTTCTAGTTCTTTTTTAAGGGTTTCTTTATCCTTCCCGGTGAAATAAAAAATGAATGTTATTTCTGGATATTTTTCTTTCGTTTCATCCCACCTAAATACTTTTGAAAATGGAACGAGCATAAGCTTATCATAATTGAAATATACCACCACTTGATTATCACAATCAAAACAAATTTCATTTGAGCTTCCTTTAGCCGTAACAATGTCTAGGTTTTCTGGAAGGGTTAAAGGTTCATTTGCTTTTTTGCAAGCAATGGTGAAAAACATAAACAGTATTAAGTAGAATGAACGAAGGAAGACCATGTAATTAGGAAGTTAATGTCATTGAAATAAGGATTGGATAATCAAACGCTTTTTTTGGAAGGGAGAACGTTTCGGATCCCCCTGCTTCTTTTAGGTATTGCTCAAGGATACTACGGTAGGTAATGAAGAGCAGGTTGTCCTTATCATCTATACCGACAGGATGAAAGAGCCATGGCGTTTTTGCATCTGTGATACTAACTTTAACAGGGCTGCCTTTATGATCTATCAGAAGAAGTTCTTTTTCTACTCCGTTAGTGCCTTGAATCATACATTCCGCCAATGTTAGGTTGTGTCCGCGGTAGACACCGATAATATTTCCGAAACCTTTTTCATTTAACTTTGGAAAGCTCTCCATAATGTCCGATTTCCAAAACCATTTGGGGATTGCATAGGCACCAAAATCAATTTTCATTACTTGGTGTAAGGAATCGTGCTCATAGGTAAGAATATGGTCGCTAAATGATTCTATAATGAAAAGCTCATTGCCCTGTTTATAAAAATTCCGTTCGCTCATAGGCAGTAGTTTTCCACTGTAGTCATTGGGTAAGTAGGTGCCTTCGAGGTTGCCTTTGTTGGATAGTTTGATGATCCTGTTTTGGACGAAGGGGGAATTATAACCTCCATAAAGGAGGTATTTACCATTAGGAAGTTTGGTGAATGATGTAGCAATGTAATTTACCTCAAATTTTTGAATGGGATTTTCATCGATTTGATAAATGGCGACTTTATCACCCGCACCGGAGAGTACAAAGAGTTCATCATCCTCACTTACGTGAAAATCGATTATGGAGGGAACTTGGTCAGGACCTTCTCCTTCTTCTATGGCCGCACCCAGATACTTGCCAGATTGATGGAATACCTGAATGCTCTTTTGTTTCGCTTCTTCGTCCATGATAAAGATCTTTTGATTAGAGAAGCGTATTCTTAATTTTAAACCCATCAGGTTTTCAGAAGTGGTCTCTAACCCCTTAGCTTCGGCCAATGTTAGTTTAGTATGTCTCACTTCTTTAATATTTTCCAAGGATATCGAAGTCATCGATGCTTTATCATCACTCTCCTTGGTACAGGCTATCAATAGAAAATAGGATATTACGATAAAAAACTTTCGCATGGCCAAAAGTAGCATGGTTGATGTTTAATAAAACTATCAAAATAGTTTTAAAACTAAAAGCTTTTTAATTTGTTTTATTTATCTTGTGCACCAATTGGCTGTTGATTTGCAGTCGAGTTATATATCCATAGTAATCGTGCTGAAGCAGTGTAGGTTATGTGCTGCTAAAATCTCTAAAAGTGAATCAGATGAAATTAAATACGTTTATATACAGTTTGGCAGTGTTGGCCAGTTTGGGGGCCTGTGGGAAGACCGAGAAAAAGGCCGCTGGACCTACTGTCAAAGTGGAGTTGGAAGTGGTAGATTCCTTAGTGGTGGACGAACTGGAACCTTTGGTAATGGATGATCACCGAAGTGACTTGGGGTACTTTATGCTTCGCAATAGGAAAGGGCGGCAGCCGCTATTGGTGGATGAACAGGGGACGGTGATCCGGGAATTTGATATTTTGAACGAAGGGCCTGATGGGATTGGTACTTTCGGGGCAGGGTACAGGCTGCTCAATGACACCAGTTGGATAGCCCAAAACCTGATGCAGGGATATTATGTATTTGACTATCAAGGAAACCGAAAGCAGCATCTACCGGCTCAATGGGCTGGCATGTTTTCGATCTCCATCTATACCAACCGTACGACATTCAATCCTTATATGAAAGACGGTAAAGCCTATATCTTGGGTGAGGAGCAAAATGCATTCGATCACAAAGCCATAAGCGCCAAGGAGCTAGGGAGTGGGTTTTATGACCAAGCGAAGACCATTTTCAACTATGATATCACCAGAGGGGATTTCAAATTGCTCACCACCTTTCCGGATGCTTGGGTGCCCAAATCAGAAGGGCGTTATGTGGGGCCATCATTTCCCCTCGTGACCATTAACCGAAAAAGCATGAAGATGGCCTTGTTGCCTACTGTCGGGAATCAATTGTTTATTTACGACTATTCGGGAAATGAACCGGTTTTAGAAGATACCGTCTCACTGACCCATCGATTTCGACCTGAGGCGGCTCCAGATGCGGATTTGGATGCAGCAAAATGGCTGGATGACTATCCCCTATTTACTGATTTAAGGGTGTGCGGTGACGGTTTTTTGGTAGGATTTTATACTAGGGTTCCTGCGGAAATAGTAAAAGAGCTCCGAGCCAAAAGTGAGGAATATTATAAATTACCTGAAACAAAAGAGGCAAATGAAAAGTACGCGAAGCCGTATTATATGCTTGTCCAAGGAGGAAAACAAGTGGGGGTGATCGATAAATTACCTGTGCACGGTGTGATTGACTTTGCGGATGAAGATGGCTTTATCTATGTCAATGACAATCAGGATCCGGAGGTAGAGCGGGATTATAATGTGTTTTATAAGTTGAAAGTGAAATAGGAAGGGTCGCACCTGCCAAAGGGTGGTCTTTTCGACCCATAAATTAAGATGGGGCATTACCTTGGTGAAAAAAACTTTTATTGGTGATTTCGGTGGTATAATTGAAGAATATGTAAATAATCGGCTTGAATCTATTTGTATATGGCCTAAAATAAGTCCCGCAAACGGTTTCGGTTTGAAAATATGAAAAAGTTATCGTTTTTACTGTATTGTTGCTAAAATGTTAATTGTAAATATTTTTTATTGTTGAATTTGTAATAACCGATTCTCTTTTTTACGTTTGAAGTATAATCACGTGATTCATTAATTAATAGTACCTGCCCAAAATAATTAGCCTCAGAAAATCCGATGTATTCATCGGGAGGTTTTTACAAGAGTTAGATTGTTAACCCTTTAATCATTAAAACCATGAGATTAATTATTGTAACATTGTTGGCCTTGAGCATTTCATTTAGTGCTACGGCCGTAACCGCAGGTCACACTGACCTCAAGAAAGAAGAAAAAGAAGCTAAGGCGGTCCTTGAAAAAATCGGGGACAAAAAAGTTCAGCTTAAGTTTTTGACCGAACCGAAAGGGAATATCCTGGTAAGGATCAAAGATGCTGATAGTGGAGTGATCTTTAAAGAGATCATCAAGACAGAAAAAGAATTTAAAAAGAACTACGATCTATCTGCACTGGCAGAGGGGGATTATGAATTTGAAGTATTCACCCGCCAGGATGGCACGATCAACAATTTTGAAATCACACTTGGTGAGGAAAAATCTGCTGGATCAAACTATTTTACGAAAGTAAAAGTCATTGATGCCAAAAAGGTTGCCTTGCTGGTCAAAGCCCAGGGAGCGAACAAGAAATATGTTCGTATTTTGGATGACGGCCATGTGATCTTTGAAGACACTTTCGAGGGAAATAAATACGGGAAATTATTCACTTTCGAAAGAGTAGCGTCTCTAGATGACCTTGTTTTCGAGGTGAGGGACGAAAAAGGAGTCGGAGAATACCTCTCTGCGCTCTAAACCCAACTTCTTAGCTAAGAAATTTAGGACTGCCTGCTTAGGTAGTCCTTTTTTTGTACCGTAAAGCCTTGTCATTTGGGAAGATTATGGTTCAAGTCGAAAAGTTGGGGGATAGCCTATTTCGATGGGTAAATATTTTTTTGCCAACTTTGGTTCTATTTGGCCACGGATGAATGCTGATAAACACAGATAGAATGCTTAAGAAATGGCAAATCCATGTTCATATCTTTTATCCGCGGCTTACATGACTTTAAACATTTACGATGCCCATGCTTTTGGCCATGAAGAGGACTTCTCGGCAAACCTTGGATTTATCCAGTCCACAGATGAAATAGCATCCTTTTAAATAAAGCTGCCCCCATAAATATTACTTGATGCCTTGTTTTATTATTAAAACGTCATAGCGAGCCCTTTTAGGAGGATGTGGGTTGGAAGGGTGTAGCAATCCCTGATGCTAAGACTGCCGCGGCTCCCTTCCCAAATCTCCTAAGTTTCTTTGCCAAGCTTGTGTTATGCTGGTTGGTGATCATGGAAGTAGCATGCTCGTCTTATCCAAGAGAGACGATCCCTAAGTGCTCCATGTATTTCTTCATGTTTGTAGGGAAGGATAGTTCGTGCCGTAATGATGGTCGGCATCAGAAAGGGTGTTGGTTTCGGGGTCGAATTTCAACCTAAATAATAGGGATTGACATGAAAGTGGTAAATGATGGTTGTATTTTAGGTCGTTAACCTTGGTTTTGTGGTAGTGTATTTATGCAATCGTTTGAAATGGATGCCGCATTTTGATGCTGAAATTTATTTTTCAAAAAATTTAATTTACATTAATATTTTTCTTTGTCGGGATTTGGTAAAATTATATTTCGAATTTAAAATGATCTCGCTTAGGTCTGTGAATCAATTTTAAAAATGCGATATAATTAATGTTTTGATGTAAATATTATCGAATCGTTAATATTAAATATTTTTCATTGAGTATTTGGTAATTATATCGATCCTGTATTACATTTGTAGTGTAATCAAAAACCAAAAGCAATTACACGCCCAAAATAATTAAGCTCAAAAAAACTAAACACCTGGAAAGCCAAAGAGGCTGAAGGGACAAAAGAAATCTAAAAACTCTATAAAATTTTCTAGTTATGAGATTAATTATTGCAACACTAGTAGCGTTCTGTATTTCAGTAAGTACATTCGCGAAGACAGGATCTGACCTGGACGAGAAAACCGTTAAAATCGAGAAAGTAGGAGACAAGAAAGTAGAATTGAAGTTCATGGCTGTGCCTACCGGCAAAGTACTGGTAAGAATCAAAGACCAGAACAGTACCGTGATCTATAAGGATATCATCTCAAGTGATAAGCTATTTGCTAAGAAATATGACCTTACCGCTCTAGAGGATGGTGAGTACAACTTTGAAGTGTTTACTCCAGAGCAAGGAACTATCCAAAACAAGGACCTTTTTGTAGGAACCAAAAGAGTTAAGGCTGATTACTTTACTAAAGTGAAGGTATTGGATGAGAACAATGTAGCTTTCTTGTTGAAGTCTTCAGATGATAGCAAAAAGTTCGTAAGAATCATCGACCAAGGAAATGTGATCTTCGAAGAAACGTTTGAAGGTGACAAATTCGGTAAAGTATTTAAATTCGAAAAAGTAGCTTCTTTGGACGATTTGGTATTCGAAGTAAGAAACGAATCAGGAGACGGAGAATACATTTCTGCCCTGTAAGCAAACATATTTAATAGACGAAAAAGGGTGTTTCCTACTGTTGGAAGCACCCTTTTTTTATTTTTTATTCAGAAGAAATGTAAAGTGCATTTTCAAGATTACCGATAATGGTCAGGTAAAGGTCACGATTTCTGTCTAAATTGTCCGGTTCAATTTCAACCGTCCCATTTCCATTGCCGTCCATGGCTAAAGTCAAGTCCACGTTTTCCAGTAATCGATTTAAATCGAAATTAAGAAAAACTTCTTGATCACCTGAAATACTGATGGCTCCCGAGGCGGCCACTGCAGCGAGCATTTCCTCGGTATCTGTATGGATGGACATCAACTGGTTATTGACATTCCCTTCTATTTTTAAAGTTTTTCCATACATGGGATTGGTTTCGGTAAGCTCAGTGTCCTGTTTAAACTGAAGGGTGATCCCTGTATAGTCTCCTTGTTTCAGGTTTACCGTTCCCATTGCTTTGGTCATGGGTAGGGCACTTTCTATTATGCTAAGACCGACGATTGACTGCTGCTCGAGTGGTATGGCGGCGGAAGTGGTGGTTTCACCTGATCCTTGCAGGCTAACATTGGCAATACTCAGTGCTGTGCTGATGATATTGGCTCCTGCGATGGTCCTGGCATTTTCTTCTGGATTGCTTTCCTCCAGGGCACTGTTTTCGGCGATAGCCCGGGCTTTTACATTTACAGTTGCGGTGGGCATTTCGTCCTGATCTTCATTGGTGCAGGAAAAGAATCCGAGTGTTCCAGCGGTCCATAGTCCGATGAATAATAAGTGCTTTTTCATAATCTCATTAATAGTTGGTTTGTCAGCAGTAGCATCCAAGCAGAATGCCAATAGTGTCTTTATGCGATCCAAAGCGGTAAAAAGCCTTCTATGGCGGTATAGGCGTGGTGATAAAGGACTGTGAATTTCTACATGCCGACTTTAATGCAGGAATTTGTGGTGCTTTTGGATAATGTGTGGAGCATTTTTTTAGGGACGTGCGGAAGGTTTTGTGTCAGAATAGAACATTCATGTGTTCGGAATAGTACAGTTATGAACGGGCAATGGGTTGAAATTCAGTCGAGTGTGTTATGAAAAAAATATTTTTTGAAATTTCTTTTTTCATCACAATACAATAATACCGGCAGGGCCGAAAGTCGTGAAATCCCGAAAAACTGTATTGTTACCGATCATTTCTCCGAACACCTTGTTGATTTTGATACACTTTTGGTCCAGAAATCAGATGCCAATATCCGTTGATTTATGATATTTTAATGTTTTGATGATTTTTTGAGTGACGTTTTTTGCCGTGCCAAAGGGAGAAAAATAGTTGTGGTATGCGATTCGTATGTAGGAAATCACAAACACAATCAAATTTTAATCTTACAATTAACATAACAAATACCGTCATGAAAGCATTATTCACATCCGTTTTTGTATTAGGAATGATTTTCCTCGCCAATGCATCTGCTAACCCAGATACTTTGGTAAAAAAAGAAAGTTTAATGGCCAATACCATGGTAGAGGCTACCGATAAGCACGTTGCAGTGACACTGGGTGCACCGGTGGGAAAAGTTAAGATCTACATTTTGAATGAAGATGATAAGATCTTGGCTGTCAATAAATATAGAGCAAATCAAGCCCTGAAGATTCCTTATAACTTGGATGATCTTCCAGAAGGAGCTTATAAGATCAAAATCAAAACCAAGGATGAAGAAATCACTTATGAGGTGCTGACGGAAGAAAAAAAGGTGGTCATGGACATGCCAATCGTAGCCTACGGCCGTGCCAAGGACCAACACACCATTAACCTGAAAGTATTAGGGATCAAGGTGCCGGGTACACAGGTGGACATTTTCGATGAGTCCAACAAGCGCATTGCCTCTGATGAGGTGAATGTGGAAGAGGGTTTCGAACGAAACTATCGTTTTACCAACAGAGACGTAGAAGGCCTTTATGTGCGGATAAAGGATGCCCAAGGGAGAAAGAAGTATATTTATTTCTAAGATCCCACAAATTAGCATAGGTTTGGGCATAGGGCTGTCAATACGTGACAGCCCTTTTTCTATGTTATGAAACGAAGGGCCTTGAGTTATACTTTTTCCCTAAGCTGGCTGCTATACTCTTTGACGGTATTGATGAATACCTTTACTTTTTCGGGGTCGATATCTGGATATACGCCATGGCCCAGGTTAGCGATGTGCCGCCCCGTGCCAAATTGGTCCAGCATCCTTTTCGTAGCTGCTTCCACCTCGGCAGCGGAGCCGTACAGTGCAGCAGGATCAAGGTTGCCCTGAAGGGTCTTTTGGTCGCCGATAAGTCTTCTGGATTCGGCAATGCCCATGTTCCAGTCCAGCCCGATGGTTTCACAGTTCAGTTTGGCCATCTCCTCTCGTGCAAAGAATGCGCCTTTGGCAAATACCGTTACGGGCACTTCTGTGATGGCGTCACAGATTTGAGAAATGTATTTTAGGGCATATTTTTGATAATGGTCTGGCGGTAAAATGCCTGCCCAGCTGTCAAAGATCTGGACAATATCCGCTCCGGCAGCAATTTGTGCTTTCAGGTAATTGATAGTGGACTTGGTAATCATGTCCAGCAGACGCTCGGCAAGTACTGGCTCCTGGTATAGCATGGCGCGGGATTTTGAGAAGGTCTTACTTCCTGATCCTTCGACCATATAGGCAAAAATCGTCCATGGGGCTCCTGCAAAGCCAATCAAGGGCACACGTCCATTCAAGGCTTTTTTGGTGATTTTGATGGCCTCGATGACATAGCTCAGGTCGTCTACGCCATCGGCTATTCTTAATTTGTTGAGGTCTGCTGCCGAAGAAACGGTTTGGGGGAATTTAGGCCCTCGCTTTTCGATCATCTCATAGGGCAGTCCCATGGCTTCCGGAATGACCAATATGTCCGAAAAGATAATGGCCGCATCCACGCCCAGCAAATCCACCGGTTGTAAGGTGACTTCTGCCGCCAGCGCTGGGGTCTGGGCGAGTTCGATAAACCCGCTGACACTGCTTCGTACTTCCCGGTATTCGGGCAAAATCCTGCCGGCCTGGCGCATGAGCCAAACGGGGGTGCGTTCCACCTGCTCGCCGCGGGCCGCTCTCAATAACAAGTCGTTCTTCAATTGCATGGCGCAAAGATAGTTGATTGCGCTAAATTATACGAACTGTACAGGGGAAATGGATGTAGCTGGTTTTTTAAAAGTGTAAATTAACGTCAGGTTGGGGTGAATCGGTATATCAAACCGCCTCGCTTGTCATTCTGAACACTTGCCTGTCTGGCAGTCGAGGTCCAACGTCTAGCTTTCGACTTTAGTTTATCCTGAGCTAGCCTGTACTGAGCTTGTCGAAGTGAAGAGCTCAGGCTGACATCATTTTTAAAGGCGATTTCCCTGCAGGGAGCACAGAGAATTTTTTAGGGGGCTTCCTTTTTTTTGCCCAAGCATTATCTACCGTTGATTTAATTGAAATGTAGTTGGCCTTAGTGCCCTCAGTGTTCCTCCGGGGTTAATTTAAGTATCCCCCAGAAATATTGCTTGGTTATGGGGCATGTTTTGGGAAATAAGAAAGCCACCGAAAGTGATTTCGGTGGCTTTGATATCAAAGTCGTTTTTTTAATTACTTTTTGATTTTCACAAAGTCACTTTCTTCTATATCCAAGAATTCCATCGTGGCATCATAATCCGAGAAATCCATTCTGGCGTTGGCGCTGAACAAATCCGATGGCACAATGACTACCCTAAACAGTAAATTGTTGGTCCAATAAGTTTCTAATTGTGCAAAATCTATAGGTGAGTTGTCCATAAAAATGCTGAATGAACTAGGTGTATGGTCAAAATTGTAAACTAAAGTACCTTGTTCCAGGTAGAAGGTTTGCGGTAGCAACCTCCAAGCATTTCTGTTGTCATATACCGGCGATGCTTCATTCATATAAATTAGAATAGCATCTCCTTCTTCAATAGGTGGATCCAGATCAAATAGCTCTGAATAGGCGTTTTCATTATTAAATGAAACCTCTACTTCAAAAGTTTCGCCTACAAATAATCCACCTGGCTCACCCGGAGGTCCCTGAGGCCCTGGAGGTCCTTCACAACCTTGTATCATCAGGGTGGTCGCTACAAATAAAAACAAAAATAGTCTTCTCATATTTGAGGGGGTTAGTGTCACAATATTCTTATTAGACGGTCATTTCGGAAATATGTTTTATATCCTTCTTTAAGATCGCCTATAAAATTCATTTTACCAAAATCATACCAAAAAGCACTGATGGATTATTTCTTTTTGGCAATAGGGGCCCAGACTTGGACATGGTCTGGCTGGAGCAGACGGTCGATAAAGATTCCTTGCAGCTTGATTTCATGCGTTTCGGCATAATCCTGCAGGTCCGATTTGATGGTTTCGGGCCTCGGCATGACCAGCTTGTGATAATGAAGGTCTGCTACTAGGAATTGTTCTGCCGTGATCACCTGTTCTTCCCATGTGGGCTTTGTGGTGCCTTTTACTTGGTCCAGCCCCACGAAGACACTCATGGTGTCCAGTTTACCGGCAGGCTCTACATAATAAATGGTATGTAAAATGGCCTCAGGAGCATCCTTCATGGCTGCTTCTACGGTTTTGAAAGTGTTTTTTAAGCCTTCATCCTGTGGTGTGCCCTTATACGTGAGTCCGTAAAGGCGCAGGTTTTCCTGCTGCTTTACGGCAATGGGATAGTCCTTAAAACCGCCCAAGTAAGCAAAGATGCTAAACCCTAGTGCTGCCAATATACCGACGACAATTAATGTTTTCTTCATGTTCTAATTACTTGATTGTACTGCACCTTATTGAGTCGGAGACTCACCGTTAAGGGGTGCCGGGGGTAGAGACTCGGCACAACAGTACTACTCTGTTTCAATTCTCAAGTCTTACATCTAGCGTCTTGATACTGCTATCTCGCTACTAGAAATGGTATCTGTTGCCTATTCCGCTCAGGGCTCCCTGCCAAAAGAATTCATGGCTGTTATACTGCCTACCCTGTACTACGTGCCAAATACCTCCGTTATCCCGTTGTCTCTGTCTATTCATTTTAGTCAGAGACTCACCGTTAAGGGGTGCCGGGGGCAGAGCCCCGGCACAACAGTACTACTCTGTTTCAATTCTCAAGTCTTATATCTAGCGTCTTGATACTGCTATCTTGCCACTAAAAATGGTATCTGGCGCCTATTCCGCCCTGGAGCTTGACATGACCGGGGCGGTCGGCGATTTCCATCATCAGGCCGAGCTCAGCAAAAACGCTGATGGGCTGGTCTTCGAAATAATACTCACCTCCACCGAATACTTCGAGCCCAAAGTCGATATTGTCCTTGTTTTCATAGCGCACCATGGTGGCATCAGGAGATTCTTGGTAGGCATAATCTACATTGATGCTTCTGAACTGCAATCCACCTCCGCCAAAAGCGAGCAGTGTGCCTTCCGTAATGTCAAATTCTGCCGTAATGTCTTCATGATAGGCCACGCGACCGTTCAAGGAGATACCTCCTCCAGCGCTGTGGTTGAGGTAAAAGGCTCCGGGCATTGGTTTGTTGCTGTCAAAAACCTTCCGGTAATAGGCGGTGCTGTTGGCACTGCCCCGTCCCAACATCCCTTCGAAGGATACTTTATCGTCCAAGAAGGTTTTGTACGTAATGCTGATGGGCTCCCCAATTCGCAAGCCAATGGATTGTTCTTGTGCGAATGCCATAACGGGCAAGCTAAAGATAAACAATAGCAGGATTTTTTTCATAGGTATGTGTTGTGAATTTAGCTGTGATTTTACCTTTAAACGGCGCAAAATTAAGACCTATTATGGAAAGGTCTGTTTTTCGACAAGGGATTTTTTTATACTAGTGATAAGTCAAGTATGATAATTCGGGCGAGTGTAATAATCACGTCATTGCGAACGAAGCGATAGCGAAGTGAAGTAATCCCGACTTCGAGATACGAGATTGCTTCGTTCCCGATAGTCATGCAGGACAGGCTGTGCCTCCTCGCAATGGCGGAAAAGCATGACCTTCGGAATGTTCACGCTTGGCATGACACGAGAGGCTGTTTCATCAGATGGCAAACCGACCCCGATAGCCAACCTTCCAACTTTCAAACCTGAAACTATTCACTCACCATGGATTTGAGTTGCATTTGGTGAAGCTGGGCATAATAGCCTTCTTTTTCGAGCAGGGTGTCATGCGTGCCCATTTCCTTGATTTCCCCTTTGTGCAGCACGATGATGTTATGGGCTTTTTGGATGGTAGAGAGCCTGTGGGCGATGACAATGGATGTTCTGCCTTTCATCATTTTCTCAATGGCGTTTTGGATCAGTTCCTCCGTTTCGGTATCCACGGAAGAGGTGGCTTCATCCAAGATGATAATTTCCGGATTGTACACCATGGCACGGACAAAGGAAATCAGCTGCCGCTGGCCAACTGACAAGGTGGCGCCACGTTCCATCACGTTATAGTCCAGCCCACCTGGAAGCCGCTCGATGAATTTCTTGGCTCCTACCAGTTCTGCAGCTTCCATCACTTGTTCACGGGTGATGTCTGGATTGCCCAAGGTGATGTTAAAGTAGATCGTGTCTGAGAATAAAAATACGTCCTGTAATACGACGCCAATGTGTTTTCTGAGCGTGCCCAGTTCGAAGTCCCGAATGTTTTGGTCGTCTATCTTGATGGAGCCTTTGTTGATTTCATAAAAACGACTGATCAGGTTGATGATCGAGGATTTACCAGCTCCTGTGGCTCCCACCAGGGCGACTGTTTCCCCGTGCTTCACGTTGAAATTAATGTCTTTCAGTACCCATTCTTCGTCATTATAGGCGAACCAGACGTTTTCAAGCTTGATGTTGCCTTTGAGCTTTTCCGGGCTGTAATTGCCTTCATTGGCAATGTGCTCGTCACTTTCCAGCAGTTTGAAAATCCTGGAGGAGCTTACCACGCCCATTTGCAAGGTGTTAAAGCGGTCGGCAAGCATTCTGATGGGGCGGAAGAATAACTGCAGGTACATGATAAAGGAGATCAATACGCCCACTTTTAAGTCGAGTCCAAATACGCCCGTAGCTCCATACCAGACCACAAGTCCGATTCCCACGGCCTGGATGATTTCCGCTACGGGGTAATAAATGGCATAGTAAAGTACCGATTTGACATTGGCTTTTTTATGTTCGGTATTGATCGCATCAAATTTCTTGTACTCACTGTCTTCACGATTAAATACCTGCACGATGTTCATGCCGGTAATATGTTCCTGCAGGAAGGAATTGAGGTTGGAAACTGCATTTCTGACCTCGTTAAACGCTACTTTGACCTTTTCCTTGAAAATATACGTAGAAATGATCAATAACGGCAAGGTGCTTAGGCTGACCAAGGTGAGTTTCCAATCTACCCAAAACATCACTCCCAAGATCGTGAATAGTTGCAGCAAGTCTCCGATGATTGCCGCAAGGCCTTCGCTGAATACATTGGAAAGGGATTCGATGTCGGAGATATTACGGGTGACCAAACGCCCAATGGGGGTGTTGTCAAAAAACTTCAGCCGCATTTTGAGCAGGTGCCGGTAAAGTTTGACCCTGATGTCACGGATGATGACCTGCCCGATCCAGCCAGAAAGGTAAGTGTGCGCAAATTGTACCACTGCCTGTAGGATCAACAATCCAACCAACAGGTAAATGATCCGCAGTAGCCCTTCCTGGTCTCCCAAGGCCACATGTTCGTCAATGGCTTTTTGGATAAACAGCGGCTTGGTAGGCGCTAAAGCAGCCAAGGCCACCGTAAGAAAGATCAGAAAGAAGAACCGGCCACGATAGGGTCTTACAAACTGATAGAGCTTACCAAGCACCTGGGTGTCGATGATGTCTCCGCTTTTTACATTTTCTTTTTCCAGACTCAAAATTTAATGTCTTTTAGATGAATATTTTTTCCGGATAGGTAACCTTACTGAGAAACAGCCCATGGGGTGGGGCGGCTACGCCAGCTTTCCCCCGGTCTTTGCTTTCCAAGATCCGTTGAAAGCCAGTAAGGTCCAATTGGCCTTTGCCTACTTCCACCAAGGTGCCTACGATGGCCCTGACCATGCCACGTAAAAACCGATTGGCCGTTATATGGAATACCAAATGCTGGTCTTTTTGTTCCCAAAAAGCTGTTTTTATTTCACATTCAAAATGGTTGACTTCTGTTTTTACCTTGCTGAAACACTCAAAATCCCTATGGGACAGCAAGAGGTCAGCGGCGTCGTTCATCTTGGCGATATCCAGTTGATAAAAACAATGCCAGGACAATGTCTCTTCAAACGGATTTTTTCGCAAAGAGATGTGGTATTCATAACTTCTCCATTCTGCATCAAACCGTGCGTGGGCATCAGGATGCACCTCCCTAAGGTCATAGAGGCTAATGTCTTTGGGCAGGACAGCATTGGTTTTTTTTAGAAAAAGACCTTTGTCCAGCTCCCCCTTCCAGTCAAAATGCAAGAATTGCTGCTTACCATGCACGCCCGTGTCTGTCCTTCCGCTGCCCATTGTATCCACCTCCTTGCGTAAAATCGTGCTCAGGGCCTTGTTGATGGCTTCCTGAACGGTCTGCGCATTGGGCTGGACTTGCCAACCGTGGTAATTGGTGCCCTTATAGGCCACTTCCAGAAAGTAACGTCTGATTGTCTCCATGAATTCACAAAGATACTTGAATCAAGGTGGTTTCCAATGAATGGCCAAAGTCAAAAAGCAGGTGAGATGTGGATGGGGGCGGTAGGGAGTCAGCGGCAAAATGGGCTGGATGTTCTTCATTTTAACCTTGTAACATTTAAACAATTCCAACCTTAAACACATGTAGCTTGCGAATATTCAAATTACCCCGTTTCTTTGTCAAAAGTTTTAAAATAAGACAATGATACAACGCGTACAAACGATCTTTCTTCTTTTGGTGGCCGTAGCCATGCTGCTGGAGACCTTCTTTCCCATCTGGACTCAGGTAAATCCTGACCAGACCGAAATGCTGAAATTAACAGCTTGGAATTTGACCCATACCGATATCGCCTCTAGCTCCGTTTTGGAACAAACAGGGACCTTTTATCTGGGGATTTTGGCCATTTTGGCTGCGATTATCGCGATTTATAGCCTTAGCCAATTTAAGAACAGGACCAAGCAGATGTTTTTGAACATGATCAATTCTCTGGTGATGGTCGTCAACTTAGGCCTGATCGTTTACCTGACCTATGTGGAAAACATGGAGTTCAATGCCACCGCCAGCGGAGCATTTATGGTCGGGTTTTACTGCATCGTAGCGGCCATGATCTTTAATATCATTGCCAACCGTTTTATCAGAAAGGATGAAATGTTGGTAAAATCGGTAGATCGTATCCGGTAAAAAATATCCCCGTACAAAAAAAGGAGACGGGATTCCATCCGTCTCCTTTTTTATTTCCCTAAGTGGAGTTTTTCGGCTTTTTTATGGATCAAGCAGAAAAGATGGGGCAAGCCTATTTCGATGGCGAAACATTTTCTTTGCCATCTTTGGTCTCTATTTGGCTACGGATGAACGCTCATAAGCGCCGATAGAATGCTTAAGTATGGCAAATCCGTGCTCATTTTTATCCATGGATTCATCCAGTCCATAGTTGAATTGCCCTCCTTTTGGGGAAGCGGCTTCGGAAATACCGCTTGATCCTTTTTTATTCGTTGATAAACACTGGCCTCCTTGTAGAGATGTTTTTGGATGAGATTTGTGAAAATCTATTCCCAAAGAAGGCGGGTAGTTTCAGGAAATCGAAAAGTCCTTTCTCTACTAGTTTAAACCTACTTTTTCTGAATCGGTGAATTCTAGCGGGATGACAGCCGTTAATAATAGACGTATTCCGTCATTCCTGTATAGGCAAACCCCCAATATTGATCGTAATTTCTCACTTCTATAAGTTGTCCCGATGCATTGTATTCATATTGGGTGGCATCGTCCATTTTTCCTCTGGTTCCAGAAGTTTCTCGAGCCTCCAGTAAGCCATCATCCCGATACCTGTAATGATATTGTTCAAATATTTCTCCGTTTTCCAGGACCCAGTGTTCCTCGGAAATTCGTCCGTTTTCATACACGTACCGGTATTTTTCGGTGTTTTCTTCATAACCGAACCGCCATTCCGTTTTTCCACCATCTGCATTATAGATATAGCTGTACCTATACGCCTCTTTAGCATCTACGGATGCTTTGTAAACGTCCTCTCGAAGCCCGTCATCAGAAAAAATACTTGTCAAAGAAGTAGTCCATTCAAACACTCCAGCCTCATAAGTGAAAAATAGATTTTCTATCGCCCTATCTTTCTCATCAAACTTGAAAATGCTTATGCTCAGCGTATCTTTATCTTCAGGAGACATTCGGACTCGAAGGACATTGTTACCGCGGGCATCATAGTAGCGATAAGTGTAGCCTGTGAGGGGTGTTAGATGATTGGTGCGGGATGCTTTGATTTTACCTTTGGGCGTATACAGCTCCTCATCCAACACCGATAATGCCTCATGGGTTGGTGCCGCAGGGGTAGGGTCAGGATCATTGGTGCACGAAACCAAACCTAAAAAACATACCGCAATGATTAGTGATTGCTTCATAAATGATTGATTATGAAGGTTAATGTACGTTTTTTAGGCTTTTTCTGCAATTAACTTGGCGCGTCCTTGAGGAGTGATTCCGAAAGAAACCTTTGGGTTACCAAAACCTTACCCCCACCACCGGGTAATAGGTGTTCAGCCCGTCTGTGGCTACCACACCAGCCTGAATGTACAGGTGATTACTGATCCGGTGCCTATAGATGGCCCTCAAGGTAGTGCCCTTAAATAGCTCACTGGGATGGCTATTGAGCAAGTAGCCAATTTGGATGGTCTGTTCATTGTTGACAATGTTGCTTCCCTTGTTCCAAGAGAATTCCCCGTTGATAAACCAATTGCTCATCACATCGATTTCCCCTTCCACTTTTTGGGGAAAATACACCGTATTGGTAATGGCTGCTCCAATGCTGTAACCCGGCAGTCCTAGATGCGCCCTAAAGCCCACTTCCGGCGTAAAGTTTCCGCGTGTAAAGTCCAGCCCTACAGGAATGCCCAATTCAATGCTTTCGACATGCCTTCCGTATTTTCGGTCGATCTTTCTTTTTACATTTTGAAGGCTTGTAGCGCTAAAATTATTGGCTAAGCGATACGCCTCTTTTTCAAATTCAGGGAATCGGGTAGCGCGTTTGATGAGCGGAGTCAATGCTGCCTGCAAAGAATCGGTGGGCAGCTCTTCATCATTATAATAGAAAATCAATTGGCCTTCATTGGGCAAATTGAATTGCAGGGTGTCGGTGATGGGCCATTGTGTGTCCAGCCATTTTTGTTGGTTTTTGGATAGGCTGTTTTCTACTTCCTGTGCCAAGCAGACGGATGTCGTTAGCGTCACGAAAAGGATAATTATGATTGATTTATACATGATTCATCGTTTTAAAAGGTTCATACGTTGGAATTAGGAAGGCCAAACGAACGGAACCTATTTTTCTGAGGAAAGCCTGAGTACCAATTTCCCAGGTGACTTGGCTACCTGATGCAGTTTAGTTTGTGGCCGAGCGGTGTTGGGAGCATAATCGGTTTTTAGCTTTATGCGGTCATTGATCCCCCAGGAAATGCTCACCTGATGGAAGGATTTGGCCGCTTTTAAAGTGTCTTGATTCATGGCGTTTTCTGCCAATGTCCCCGTAACTGAAGCAGGAGCAGGGACAGGTAAAATCGGCATTTGGAGCTGCGGTATGTCCGATGGATCCAATAACACAGGCGGTATGGGGATATTGACTGGTTCATGTTCCTGCCTCACCGTTGGTGATAGGGATCCAGCTTCCTCCGGATGTGGAGTAGGCTTCTGGGGCATAGCGGTTTTCCATGGGATGTCTTGTATGGAAATGGTAGTGCCCAGGTATTCCTGCTGGATCGGTACTTTTTTGTCCATAAGGAGGACGACCAGCATCAGCCCTATTCCGGCAATGGCAGCTGCCATCCCTGTCCACTGCCACCATGCCGTTCGCACTCGCTCTTGCTCGAGCTGGGCTTCGATGGCTGGCCAAACATTTTTTTCGGGATGATGCTCCGGAAGGTTTCCGGCTTCCCTTTTGAGTTGGGCATCCACATCCAATGTTGCCTTCAGGGCCTCCCAGCTGTTGCTGTTTGGTTGATGATCGGGGAGATTGAATTGCTTTTTCATGCCTTTATCAGTTCATTTAGTTTACCACGCAATAGCTTTTTGGCGTAGGAAAGTTGCGACTTCGAGGTGTTTTCGGAGATGGAAAGAAGGGCTGCACACTCCGCATGCTTGTACCCTTCCACTTCGATCAAGAGAAAGACACTTCTACATCCCGTCGGCAATTCCCTAATGGCTACATCCAGTAGTTCCCCGTCAATCCATCCGTCAAGGGGAGTACGGTCGGGAAGGGCTGTTACTTGGTCCAATGGCGTGAACAGGATGCGGCTTTTGGCCAGCTTGATGGCCTTTCTGATGGCTATCCGTTTCATCCAAAACCCCAAAGTGCATTCTCCCCGGAATTTTTTTATCCCCTTGAATATTTCAATAAAGGCCTCCTGCAAAGCATCGTGGGCCAAATCCTCTTCGTTCAGGATCCTGAAGACTGAAGAGTATAGGGCTACCTTATACCGCTCAAAAAGCTCAAACTGTGCTTTTCGGTCTTGTTTGCTGCATCGTGTTATTAAATCTTTCTCAGAATTTTGCTTCATTTCATTTGGCTTCCTGTATAAAAGAGGCGTCGAATGGGGAAAAGGTTGGAAACGGTGGTCATTGTTGGCAGATATTTTCCCAAAATGATTGGGAAGTGTTTTTTCAGTTGGTGCCCGCCCTGCCCAAAATGGTCCAAGCTAATTTTAAACACCAACCACTAATTCCCCGTTGGTCTTGGGGAATGCCTTTATAATTTCCCTAATTTTATGTTAAAATCATAGCCTATGAAATTCGAAACATTAGCCATACACGGGGGAGAAAAGAAATCCGCTCCACACAGGGCCGTGGTGCAGCCGATTACGTTATCCACTACTTTTGAGCACCATGAGGAATCCCTGATTTATTCTCGAAGCCAAAATCCCAACCGAATGGCATTGGAGGAGTTGTTGGCACAATTGGAAAAGGGCAGTGCTGCGGCGGCGTTTTCCTCGGGAAATGCGGCCGGGATGGCGGTTTTTCAGGCCTTGCCACTTGGGAGCCATATCGTAGCCCCATCGGACATGTACCATGGTCTGAAAAAGCAGCTGGTGGAGCTGTTTAAAGATAAGTTGGAAGTGACTTTTACTGATCTCAGCGATCCGGAGAACCTTGAAAAGGCCATCCAGCCCAATACCAAATTGCTCTGGATAGAGACTCCTTCTAACCCCATGCTCAAGATCAGCGATATCAGACGACTCACCAAGATGGCGAAGGAGGATGATATCAGGGTGGTTTGTGACAATACCTTTGCCACGCCGGTTTTTCAGAATCCGCTGGAATTGGGAGCAGACTTGGTCATGCACAGTGCCACCAAATACTTTGGAGGACACAGTGATATTTTGGGAGGAGCCTTGATTACCAAAAAGTCGGATGAATTTTGGAAGCAAATTGTCAATGTGCAACAAACAGGTGGGGCGGTCTTGTCACCTTTTGATTGTTATTTGCTAGTGAGAAGCATCAAGACCCTTGCCTATCGCATGCGGGGCCACGCCGAACATGCGGGCATGATTGCCACTTTCTTGGACCAGCATCCCAAAGTGGAACGGGTCTTTTATCCCGGCCTGACTGCCCATCCTGGTCATGATGTGGCAAAAAGCCAAATGACTGGATTTGGAGGGATACTGTCCTTTCTGGTAAAAGGGAAGCCAGAAGATGCTGATAAATTAATATCAAGTCTAAAATATTACACGAATGCCACGAGCCTAGGAGGAGTGGAGAGCCTTATCGAGCGGAGGGCTGCTGTGGAAGGCCCGGATACCAAAACGCCGCAAAACCTGATTCGCCTTTCTGTAGGGCTGGAGCATTTGGATGATTTGCTTGAAGATATGGAAAAAGCTTTCTATTCAATTGGCTAAATCGTCTTAAATGCAAAAGACCATTCGCCTAGGCGAATGGTCTAATGGTTTAACTGACTTTCATTAATCGAAAAAGTGTGTTGAACAAGTTGGATTGTTTTATTTAAGCGGGTGATCACAACTTTTGATAACAAAGTAACGGAATTGTTTTGCTAAATACAATATTTGGCACTACAAAAAGTACAATAAATCCCATAGAAATAATTCAATATAATTATTTGAATTTTCAATGTATCTACATGGAATTTTAGGTTAAATTTTATAGTCCAAAAGTTCAATTTCTAATATTAAGTTACTGCTGATCATCCCGCCCAGCCTTCTCTGTCAAGGCTACGGTACTGAATGGCCTCGGCCAAATGTTCGACTTTTATATTTTCGGCATCGGACAAATCCGCAATTGTCCTGGCCACTTTTAGGATTCGATCGTAGGCCCTGGCAGAGAGCCCTAGTCTTTCCATGGCGGTTTTCAAGAGGTTCTTGCCCGCTTCATTGATTTCGCAAATTTCCTTGACCATGTGCGAGGGCATCATGGCGTTGCAGTAGATTTCTTTATGGTCTTTAAAACGATCCACCTGCCGGTCCCTTCCCCTGACTACTCGTTCGCGGATCACATTACTTTTTTCCGCTTTTCGGGTGGACGTCATTTCATCGAATTTGACGGGAGTGACTTCGACATGAAGGTCGATTCGGTCAAGTAAGGGACCGCTTACTTTGTTCAAATACCGCTGCACCACGCCCGGGCCGCAGACACATTCTTTCTCGGGGTGGTTGTAATAGCCGCATGGGCAGGGATTCATGCTGGCGATCAGCATGAAATTGGCCGGGTAATCCACGGATACTTTGGCCCGGCTAATGGAGACCCTTCTTTCTTCTAGCGGTTGGCGCATGACTTCAAGCACCGTCCGTTTAAATTCGGGCAATTCATCCAAGAAGAGGACGCCATTATGTGCAAGGGAGATTTCTCCGGGCTGGGGATTGCCGCCGCCACCGACCAGGGCCACATCACTGATGGTATGGTGGGGAGATCGAAAAGGTCGCTGGGCGATCAAAGAAGCTTCGCTTCCCAACCTTCCGGCCACGGAGTGGATCTTGGTGGTCTCCAGGGCTTCCTGAAGGGTCAGTGGAGGAAGAATGGAGGGCAGCCGTTTGGCAAGCATGGTTTTTCCTGCACCAGGAGGACCGACCATGATGACGTTATGACCGCCAGTAGCTGCGATTTCCATGGCCCGTTTGATGTTATCTTGGCCTTGGACATCAGCAAAATCGAATTCATAATCTTCCAGGCTATTATAAAAAATGTCGCGGGTGTCCGTGACCAGTGGGGCGATTTCTATATCCCCCTCTAAAAAGCCAATGGCTTGCTCGAGGTTTTCTACTCCAATTACATCCAGGTTATTGACAATAGAAGCTTCTGCAGCATTCGGTTGGGGTAAAATGAGCCCTTTAAAACCCTTTTTTCGCGCTTCTATAGCGATGGGGAGTACGCCTTTTATTGGGCGTAACTGCCCGTCCAAGGATAGCTCTCCCATGATGACATAATCCTCAAGCTCCGCAAATACCACTTGCTCAGAGGCCTTCAGGATCCCCATGGCAATGGGCAGGTCGTAGGCCGATCCCTCTTTTCGAATATCTGCTGGGGCAAGGTTAATGACCACCTTTTGGCGGGGCATCCGGTATCCAAAATATTTTAGTGCTGACTCTACCCGCTGTTGACTTTCCTTTACGGCACTGTCCGGTAGGCCCACCATGTAAAAACTGGTTCCCTGTCCGACGTTTACCTCTATCGTGATCAGGATGGCGTCTACTCCAGAAACTGTACTACCATACGTCTTTGCTACCATTTTTAATTAAATTCTACTTCCATAAAAAAAGGAAATCTCCGAAGAGATTTCCTGCTGAACTCATTTTATATCTCCCTTTCTGGGCATCATCACTTGATGTTTTGTCTGGGCTTGATGCCGGAGCCATCCGTGTCATCCTCTGGTCCGCTGCCGGAGGTTGGTGGGGCAGTGCCTTTCATAGGACTCACTTTTGCTTTTTGCTCATGGTCATAAAGCCTGGCTTTTAGTTTGTCATTTTCCGCTTCTAGCTTTCTGATCTTTTTCCCCATGCTACTGGAGTACATGGAGACGAGCAGCCACGTAATCAGATAGAGGACAAAACCAGCAAGAAGCCAGATAACCACTTTCCCAGCGGTAAGTTCCTGGATTCCAAAGCCATTCTTGATGCTGTCAAAAACCAGGAAGAAGACCAGTGCTACTCCAAAAAAAAGTGCTACCAAAAGCTGAAATACACTTGATACCTTTTTCATACATTTAAAATTAGATTTGTTATCCAATATACTAAACTGATTGCATAGTGGAAAGTTTCTTGTATAATCCTTCTTGACTTATCAGTGCATCATGTGTGCCCCTTTCGACGATTTCACCGTTTTGGACCACTAGGATTTCATCTGCATGCTGGATGGTGCTGAGGCGGTGCGCGATGACCAAGGTGGTCCTATTGCTCATCAGGTGGGTGAGGGCTTCCTGGACGAGCCGTTCGGATTCAGAATCCAAGGCGGAGGTGGCTTCGTCCAATATGAGAATAGGAGGATTTTTCAATACCGCCCTCGCAATGCTAAGCCGCTGCCGCTGGCCTCCGGAAAGCTTACTGCCCCGCTCGCCAATGTTGGTTTGATAGCCGTGCTCCAGCTGTGCTATAAATTCGTGGGCGTTGGCAATCTTAGCGGCTTCTATTACGGCTGTCTCTGAAGCATCGGTAAGGCCAAAGGCAATATTATTGAATACCGTGTCATTAAACAGGATTGATTCCTGGGTAACGATGCCGATCAGTTTGCGTAAATCATCTATGGCAAGCGTTCGGATGTCGCTTCCGTCCAGTTTCACTTCACCGCTCGTGGGATCATAAAATCGGGGTACCAAATCAGCAATGGTGGATTTACCGCCCCCGGAAGGTCCGACCAGGGCAATGGTTTTTCCTTTTTCCAAGGTGAACTGGATGTCTTTTAGGACCAAGTGCTGTGCATCATAACCAAAGTCGACATGTTGGAAGGTGATCGCTTGGTCAAACTGCTGAAGGACCTTGGGACGTTCAGGGTCCTGGATGGCGGGTGCCGTATCCACGACTTTGAATATCCTGTCTGCGGAGGCCAGGCCACGCTGGACGGCTCCCATCGCCCGGGAAATTTCCTTGGCGGGATTGAGCACTTGGGTAAACAATATGATGTAGGCCAGAAACTCACTGGCCGAGAGATCAGCGGCATTGTTCAGGACCAGACTTCCGCCGTACAATAAAATGCCCGCGACCACAAAGACCCCCAAAAACTGAGAAATGGGAGAAGCGAGCTCATTCCTCTTGGCCATGGAAACGTTGATCTTCGAATATTCATCGGTTTCTTTGTCAAATTTATCGTAGACATATCCAGTGGCACTGAATGCCTTTACCACTCGCATGCCCCCGATGGTTTCATCCAGAATATTGACAATGCGTCCGAGGGATTCTTGGCTTTGGACGGCTTTCTTTTTGAGCCTCTTGGTAATGCCGCCAATGATGGCGCCAGAAATCGGAATGATCAAGATGGTGAACAAGGTGAGCTTTACCGACATAAAGAACAACGCTCCGAAGTATAAGACAATTGTAACGGGTTCTTTAAAGACCACGCGGAGGGATTGGACGACGCTGTTTTCCACTTCCTGCACATCATTGGTGATCCGTGACATCAGGTCTCCCTTGCGTTCGTTGGTGAAATAACCGATGTGCATGCGGCTTACCTGATCAAAGATATGCATGCGCATTTTTTTGATGACATCTGCTTTGACTTTTGCCAAGAGTACGCCTGACAAATAGGTGAAAAGGTTGGACAGAAATACCGAAACGACAATGATGATGCATACATAGACAAGGGTTCCGAACTTCCCGTAGATTTCTGCTACTTGCATAAAGTAGTAATTAAACAAGTGCATGAAGTAATCGATGGTAAATGAAAAGTCGGGCTGCTCGGCGTAGCGCTGTAGCGCATCAGGATCGACTTGTTCGAAGATGACGTCAAACAGCGGTTTTAGCAAGGTGAAGTTCAGCAAGCCAAAAATAATGGCTAATAACGCATACACCACATAAAGTGGAAAGTACCTTCTATATGGCCGTGCATAAGCCAATATTCTTAAATAAGTCTTCATCTTTGCAGTTGTTCGGTTATAGATTTGGGCCGAAGGCCAAAGATAAGGGCCAATCAGTAATTATACGCTTCCCTGGCAATGTTGAGGCGCAGTGAAAGATGGGAATAGTTACTGACGGTTGGTTTGTCCACGTCCTCTGCTGTATGCCTGCGGTAGCTGTGACCAAGGTCAATAAACAAATTATGCTTTAGCATGTAAGAAGCCACGAGATTGCCCATGAGCAATTTGTTTTGGACCCCTTGCCCAATTTTATGTCCATAAAGTCCCAGCCCGTCTTCGCCTTCCAGCCTGTTTTTAAGTAAATCTCCTCCCATGTTAATGGTTTCGTCAGGGTCGGTGCCATATATATGGTATATACCTGTAAAATTAAGGGAAAGTTTTGGAATGGGTTGATAGCGGACGATGCCAATGGCTTCGCGGAAGTTAGCGCCCCGTGGATGGGCGATAGGGGTTCGGTAGTTGGTGTAGGATTGGTGTTCAAATTTCTCTTGATACGTGTAAGGCCTGGCCTGATTGTACTCCAGCTGTAAGTCCAGGTTAGGAATGCTGAAAACATTGATGTATTTATAGCCCAGCTGAAGTCCGTGTTTATTCCGCTTGGAGTTTTTGCCATCTATGCCAAAGAACTCGCTGAACACAAACTCATCGAGGGCAAACTGTCCATAAAGCTGCATGGCATGGGCGAAGTTCCATTTGAAGTCTGTGCCCAACATGACTTTATCCGGCGTTCCCAGCTGATGCTCCACCCACCGGTAAAAGATCACCGGGTTCATGTAATTCCAGTCGGCCTGATTGGCCATGACTGATTCGAAGATGCCAATATTCAGTTTTTTCCCAATGTTCATGCCCAGCCGGTGGAGGGAAAACCACTTTTGGGGATAGCGGCCATCTTCAGGCCTGTTACGGCTGTTCAAAAAGACGTCTGCCGTCATCTGCGCCCACATCGTCGTATATTGTAATTTCCAGACGTTTACATTGAGCTTAAAAAACATGTAGGGGTTGGAAAAGTCAGAGAGGATCATGGAGCGGTAACCTTCTCCTACAAAATTCAGGTCATGACCCATTTGGGCATCGATGTGTTTGGAGACTTTAAAGGTGAGGTATCCTCTGGCGGCAAAATAGCTGTACCCGTGATCTCCATACCGTTTCCAGAAGCCTTGGCCCGGCACAGCGCCATTATGCTCGACATAGTCCTTTACCCATGTGGGAAAGATTACCTCATTGCTGGTAAGGTAGGTGTAGAAGCCTACCTTCCTGTCGATGCTTCCTCGGAGGGTGATGCCCCGCGTATTTCTGAAATTAGTGCCTTCTGCAGCAGACTCCATTCCGCCACGGAAATAGATGACCGGATTGACATGAACATCAAAGTCCTCGTCCCTATGATAATAAAAGTCCGAAGGCCTTTGGTAGATTTTTTTCCATAAGGGCTTTTTGGAAAGGGCGGTCTCCTGGTCTACAAATTCCCAGTTGTCATTTCTTAAATAGCGAAAATTGAATTGATCCACCCTGCCGGTGGCCGTTTCATCCACTTCATCGAGAAAAGTGGCTACGTGATCTCTTCTTAGGGGTTTGAAACCTGTCTGGTAATGGGGCACAAATGCACCCTTCAAAATCTCGTAGCGATCCAGCAAGTGATAATATTCCCTGTCATAGGGTATCAGAGCACTTTGCGCTAGGCCGGCTTCTATGATGCCACACAGAAGTCCTATGGCCAGTAGAAAGTTCCTTAACATAGGTGTCGTTGGTTTACGTCAAACTCGGTTTCAGCCCCAAAACTTAGAACAATAATTGCTTATTGCCATGAAGTTTTGGGATTTTTGATCAGAAAAAGATAGGAGAGGCAGCGGGAATTCCCTGGGACACTGGCTTTTTTTTGATTTTTTTCGCATTTTTGCAGCCAAATAGCACGCTGATAACCTTTGGGTTAAATAATTCATTGATAAACATTTGGAGGCTTTTGTAAAAAAGAATAACTTTGTGCCTCCATTTGAAAAAGCGACATTTAATATAAATAGGGATTACCATGAAAAAAGACATTCATCCAAACTACAGAGAGGTTGTTTTCTATGACACTTCCAGTGAATATAAGTTCTTGACCAAGTCTACGATCGAAACTGACGAGACCATCACTTGGGAAGATGGAAACGAATATCCTCTTTATAAGGTGGAAGTGAGCTCTAACTCCCACCCTTTCTACACCGGTAAGAAAATGCTTCTTGATACCGCCGGTCGTGTGGAGAAATTCAACAGAAGATACAAAAAGAAATAATTCATTTCTTTGTAGCAAAAGCAACTTTAAAAAGTCTCTTGGAAATTGTATTCCAAGAGACTTTTCTATTTTTGTAGCATGGAGCAAATTACACTATTTGATGACCCTGCTTACAGAGGGTCGCTGTTGCCGTTTACTTTTACACGTCCCGTAGCCGAGATAAGGGTGGGGATTTTGAAGATCCGTGAGAAATGGGAGAAGTATTTGGATGCTTCGGCTGGTTTTTTGACCCTGGATTACCTACAGGATAAATTCCCCCCTTTGGCGGATAGCCGCTTGTTTATCAATGGGGGGCTCTGTCCCGATCAAGGCCTGCTTACGGCCATTAAATCCTTGGAAAAGGGCCAGTGTCTTTTTAAGGACAGCACTTTGCTGGCAGCTTACCCCGCGGATCCGTCAGCATTTAGCATGGATGCGGTCAAAGAAAGTGGGGAAATAAAGGCTTATGATGGGGAGATCACTTTGATCCACCGCAACTGGCATATCTTTCAGTATAACGCCTTGGAGCTGCGCAAAGATTTTGCACTGCTCACGGCCCGACGCACGTCTGCGGGCATAAACGATCCGCATACGATTGCCTATAATCCTGAAATGATCTTTGTGGAGGAAGGCGCCAAGATCCGGGCCGCCGTGCTCAATGCTGAGGATGGCCCGATTTATATTGGCAAAGACGCACAGGTTCAGGAAGGGGCGTTGATCAAGGGGCCGTTTGCGCTTTGTGAAGGATCTACGGTGAATATGGGCGGAAAAATGCGTGGGGACAGCACCATCGGCCCATTCTCTAAAGTGGGTGGGGAAGTGTCCAATTCCGTGATTTTTGGTTTTAGCAACAAAGGACATGATGGATTTATGGGCAATACCGTGATCGGGGAATGGTGTAATTTCGGTGCCGATACCAATATTTCCAACCTGAAAAACAACTATGCTCCCGTAAAGGTTTGGGATTATACGAAGGGCAGTTTTGTCAATACAGGATTGCAATTTTGTGGCCTCATGATGGGGGACCATTCCAAAACAGGTATCAATACCATGTTTAATACCGGTACTGTGGTGGGCGTGGGCGCCAATGTATTTGGAGCGGGTTTTCCACGGACATTTGTCCCGTCTTTTTCATGGGGTGCCGAGGAGCGTACCACTTTCAGAATGAATAAATTTGAGGAAACGGCCTCCAAAGTAATGGAGAGAAGGGGGCTGGCATTTGACCAAAAAGAGAAATCCATCTTAGAGAAAGTGTTTGATTTGACCAAAGCATATCGCATTTGGGATAAGGAATAATAAGCAAAAGCGCATATCATGTTATTTTCATCCATACCCGGCCTCCATGAAACCAAGCAGCGGCTCATTCAGGCCATTAACAATAATCACCTCGCTCATGCGCTGTTGTTTCACGGTCCAGAAGGAGCGGCCAACTTGAAGATGGCCTTGGCCTTGGCGACATATGTAAACTGTGAGGACAAAGGGGCAGAGGATGCCTGTGGGGTCTGCAGTTCCTGCCAAAAAATGGCCAAGCTCGTCCATCCGGATTTGAGTTTTACCTTTCCTGTGCCGGGGAGCTTGATCAAAGAGGACGATGATAAAAACAAGAAGGTAGATATTCTGGGGCCATGGCGGGAGTTTGTACTTACCCGTTCCTACGGCAACCTGCAAGATTGGATTTACCATAATGGTTTTGAAAAAAAGCAGCTGAACATCTCCAAGGCTGCGGCCAAGCAAATCATCCAAACGGTTTCCTTAAAGTCCTTTGAGGGCGGGTACAAGACGATTTTGGTGTGGATGCCTGAATACATGCATACCGCCGCTGCGAATGCACTGCTGAAGGTGTTGGAAGAGCCGCCAGCGAAGACACTTTTTCTGATGGTGGCCCACCAGCCGGAGCAGTTGCTGACCACGATCCTCTCCCGTACCCAAAAGGTGCTAGTCAGGGCTTTTTCTGATGAGGAAATCAAAGAACACCTGATCAGCGAGGGGCTGTGTTCACGGGAAGGAGCCTTGCAGGTGGCGCCGTTGGCGAATGGCAGCATGCGGGAGGCGTACCGCTTGGTAGATCAGGTAATTGATGAAAATACGGCAAAGTTTAGGGATTGGATGAGAATTTGCTTTACCTTGGATATCAATAGTATCATGTCATTGGCAGAAGGTTTTCAAGGGGCTGACAAAGAAGGGCAAAAAGCACTTTTTCTCACTGGTCTCAACATCCTCAGGGAAAGCCTTCTGAAGAGAAGTCAGCTGGAAGAGCTGATGAGGACTGCTCCTGCGGACCGGGAATTTGTGGAGAATTTCAGTTTGAAAGCCTTGACAGAGGAGAAAATCCTCCAGATCTACCGCCTGTTGAATGCAGCACATTACCATTTGGAAAGAAATGCAAATGCCAAGATATTGTTTGCAGACCTTTCTTTTGACATGGCCAAAGTACTTCGTAAAAAGGAATCCGCATGAAAAAGCATGTTATCGGCCGAAGAGAAAAGATCAGCCTGCCTGATTGGGGGTTGAAAATGATTTCTGCAAAAGTAGATACGGGTGCTTATACCAATGCAATACACTGTGAATGGGTAGAAGAAAAGGTGGAGAACGGACAGGAATTACTGGTGTTTAAGCTCTTGGAACCGGAACATCGCTTGTATACCGGAAAGGTTATTAAGACCAAGAAGTACACGCAGAAGAAAGTAAAGAATTCTTTTGGGAATGCGGAGTTGCGGTACAAGGTCACCACCAGAGTAATCATGTTTGATAAAGCCTTTGACGTGGAGTTCACCCTTTCAGACCGTTCAAAAATGCGAAATGCCATCCTACTGGGGAGAAAAATGCTTCGAGGCAGGTTTTTAGTAGATGTAGACCAGACAAACTTATCCAAAAAATATAAAGTAGCTAAGCAATGAGAATAGCCGTACTTTCCCGAAATCCAAACCTCTACTCAACACGTAGATTACGTGAGGCCATCATCGCTGCTGGCCATGAAGCCTTGATCATCGATCACTCGCTCTGTGACCTGGTGATCGAGCAGGAAGGGCCGTCGATCTTTTACAGGGGAGAAAAGTTGTCCAATATCGATGCGATCATTCCGAGAATTGGTGCATCGGTGACGTTCTATGGAACGGCCGTGGTCCGGCAATTTGAGCTCATGGGCGTCATCTCAGCGGTGGAGTCACAGGCCATTGTGCGGAGCCGGGATAAGTTGCGCAGCTTGCAGATCCTCTCCCGTGAAGGGTTGGGGATGCCCAAAACGGCTTTCACCAATTTTTCCAAAGGAGGAGAGAAGCAGCTCATCGATCAAGTAGGGGGCGCCCCTTTGATCATTAAGCTACTGGAGGGTACACAAGGGCTGGGCGTGGTGCTTGCGGAGACGCGCAAGGCCGGCCAATCCGTAATCGAGGCCTTTCACGGACTGAAGGCCCGGATTATCGTGCAGGAATTTATCAAAGAAGCAAAGGGAGCAGATATCAGGGCTTTTGTGGTGAATGGCAAGGTCGTAGGCGCCATGAAGCGGCAAGGGGAGGAAGGCGAGTTTCGCTCCAACCTGCACCGTGGCGGCAAGGCGACCGTCATCAAACTTTCCGCTACAGAGCGTAAGGCTGCTTTGGGAGCGGCCAAGGCCCTCGGGCTGGCCGTCGCCGGAGTGGATATGCTGCAGTCTTCGAGAGGGCCTTTGATCCTCGAGGTGAACAGCTCACCGGGACTCGAAGGCATCGAAAAAGCGACTGGAGTAAACATTGCGGGCAAAATCATTCAGTACATTGAAGAGACAGCCCAAAGAAAATTATCGAAAAGAAAAATAAAAGAATAATGCAGCCTATACGAATAGGAACCCGGGGCAGTAAATTAGCCCTTTTTCAGGCCCATCATATTGCAGACCTTTTACAGGCCCAGGGCCTGCAAACGGAAATTGTTACCATTACCACCAAAGGAGATAAAATCCTGGATGTGGCAATTTCCAAAATCGGCAGCAAGGGAGTGTTTACCGAGGAGCTAGAGGAGCAACTTGCCAGTGGAGAGGTGGATATTGCCGTTCACAGTGCCAAGGATATGCCTTCTTCATTACCAGAGGGCTTCGAGCTGATTTCCTTTACCAAACGGGAAAAAGTCAATGACATCATACTGAGCCATCGTGAGGATGTTTTTTATAAAGATCCGGAAAAGCCTTTGCTTTTGGGGACATCTTCCACGCGTAGGGTAGCGACCCTCAAGCACTATTATCCCCATGTCAAAACCGTGGAGGTGCGGGGGAACCTCCAAACCCGAATCCAAAAGATGGAATCGGGTGCTTGTGACGCGCTACTGTTGGCCTATGCGGGAGCGCACCGGATGGGCTATGATGACTTGATCAGGCATGAGCTCTCGCTGGATGAATTTACTCCGGCGGTGGGACAGGGAAGCATAGCGGTGGAGGCCAACGATCGGCTGGATCCAGCGCTCAGAAAGCAGATCGTCGCAGCGACCCATCACACCGAAACCGGTTACCGCTTACGGGCAGAAAGGAGCTTTTTGAAAATTTTGGAAGGCGGGTGCAGTATTCCTGTGTTTTGCCTCGCCACGTATAAGTCAGGGCAAGTCGAAGTGTCTGGAGGTGTGGTCAGTCTGGACGGAAAGGAACGCATTCAACATCACGTTTCCGGGCCTGCAGATGAGGCCGAAATGGTAGGCAAACAATTGGCAGAAAAGGTGATCCAGTCTGGTGGGGATCGTATTTTGAAAGCAATTAAACAGCAACTTAACAAGTAACATGAAGAAGTATTCCCTTGGACTGGCATTGCTGCTGTCCTTGTTGATTTCCTGTTCGTCACAAAAGGATTCGCTAATAAAAATTCACACGAAACATGGCGATATATACGCCATCCTTTATGATGAAACCCCCAAGCACAAGGAGAATTTCATCAAGCTTGCCGAAGCCGGACGGTTTGACAGTACGGAGTTTCACCGGGTGATCGATCATTTTATGGTTCAGGGGGGAGACGTTTTTACCAAAGAGGGACTTCCAGAATCAAAGTGGTGTACCATTCCTGCGGAATTGGACAAAGGCTACCTCCATGAGAAAGGCGCCATTGCAGCCGCCCGTCAATCGGATCATGTCAATCCCGAAAAACGATCCAGCGGATGCCAGTTTTATATCGTGGAGGGCAGAAAGTATACAGAAGAAGAGCTTACGACCAATGTCAAAAAGCTCCAAAAGGAATTTATGAAATTCATTTCCCTCGAAAGCCAGCGTACACTTGCTGAGCAGTATGCCGCGCTGTATGAAGGGGGAAAGTATGAAGAAATGACCCAGTTGATGCTTTCCAAGAAAGAAGAGATGGAGGAATTTTTGCATATCAATTTGTCGAAAGAAATGGACGAAGCGGCCATTGAGACTTTCACGACCGTAGGCGGAACCCCGCATTTGGATGAGGGCGGGTATACGGTATTTGGGAAGGTCATCCATGGGATGGATGTAGTGGAGAAGATTTCTGCAGTAGAGACGGCTGCCATGGACAGGCCTGTGGATCCAATATATATTACGGTGGAAGTAGAAAGAGTACTGAAGAAGAAAATCACAAAAGAATACGGCTTTGAATACCCCGAAGAAAAATAAACCAACCCTGCTGGTCACGGGCGCGAATGGCCTGCTTGGCCAAAAGTTGGTCAATCGACTCCTTGAGAAAGATTCCTTCCATGTGATCGCCACAGGCAGGGGCGCTTGCAGGTTGCCCCAAACATGGGAAGGGTTTACTTATGCTTCCATGGACATTACCGATAAAGAGAACGTGTTGGAAGTCTTTCAGCGGTACAGCCCTGAGGTCGTCATCCATGGCGCAGCCATGACCAACGTGGATGAATGCGAGACGGCCCAGGAGGCCTGCTATCAGCAAAATGTAGCGGCGGTAGGAAATATCATCGTTGCGGCGGAGCAATACCATAGCTTTTTGGTCCATGTGTCCACGGATTTTATTTTTGATGGAGAGGCCGGGCCTTATACAGAGGATGCCGTTCCCAATCCAGTCAACTATTACGGGGAGACCAAGCTACAGGCCGAGGCGCTGATTCAGCAGTCATCTTTAAACTGGGGAATCGCACGGACAGTGCTGGTGTACGGAATCTCACATGACATGAGCCGTTCCAATATTGTGCTGTGGGTGAAGAAGTCGCTGGAAGAGGGAAAGGACCTTCAGTTGGTGGATGATCAGTTGCGGACCCCTACCTTGGCGGAAGATCTGGCAGAGGGGTGCATTCTCATGGCCGAGCAGCGTGCAAAGGGCGTGTTTAACATTTCCGGAGACGAGCTCCTTACGCCATATGATATGGCCATTCAAACGGCTGAATTTTTTAAATTGGACAAAACCAAGATCAACAAAACGGATTCGAGTGCCTTTCGTCAGACGGCAAAAAGACCCATGAAAACGGGTTTTGTCGTTCAAAAAGCTAAAGATCAGTTGAATTTTAAACCAAAAAGTTTTACAGAAGGAATTGAAATTCTAGCAAAACAGCTTAATTTAGCCAATTGAAAAAAAGAACATTCATCAGAATTAATCCAATTTTGCCTCTTTACCTTATGGCTTATATCCCCGAAATCAATGGTTTCCTTTGTGACAAAGGCAACGTCCCCAACAAGGGAAGGTGGGCGTTCGTGTTATAATGCGTTCTCCAAAGAAGGATGAAGGAATATTCAAGTCAGGTAACCGTGGTGTTGGGATGAAATAGATGGAGGTTTGTGTTTTAAAAGGCTTTAATATTCCAATCATATAATAAACATATCATGTATAGAAAACTTCTATCCTTCTTGATTTTTCTTTTCCCGATGTCCCTTCTGGCGCAAGAGGCTGTTCCGACCGAAGAATTGAGTTTTGGACAAAGAATTGACCGATCTTTCCAGCCATTAGCGGATGCTTGGGAGAGCTTAGTACTTTATCCTATTCCAATTGCCGGGTATGACATTCCCATTGTGCTGATTTTACTTGTTTCCGGCGCTACTTTTTTTACCATTTATTTTGCTGTGCCGGGGATTACCAAAATGCCCTTGTCTATCAATACGGTAAGGGGTAAGTATGATGACCTAGAAAGAAACTATAGAGATCCTGAAAATCCCGATGTCATTCCTGATGAGGCCAAAGGCGGCGAAGTGAGTCACTTTCAGGCCTTGGCTACCGCAGTTTCCGGGACAGTCGGCTTGGGAAATATTGCAGGTGTGGCCGTGGCCATTGCCTTGGGTGGCCCTGGTGCTACGTTTTGGATGATCGTTTGCGGATTGTTGGGGATGAGTACCAAATTCGTGGAATGTACCCTTGGTGTAAAATATCGAGACATTGAAGATGATGGCACGGTGCATGGTGGCCCGATGTACTACCTTTCCCGTGGATTGGGGCATGACCTGAAGAAAGGCCGTTTGGGGCAGTTTTTAGGTGGCCTTTTTGCCGTGCTTTGTGTGGGCGCTTCTTTTGGAGGTGGAAATGCCTTTCAGTCCAATCAAGCATCATCCCAGTTGGCTAACTTGCTGAACATTAATTTCCAAACCAATGGATTCTGGATAGGGGTAGTATTGGCCGTTTTGGTAGCCATTGTAATCATCGGTGGGATCAAGCGGATTGCGACCATCACAGAGAAAGTAGTGCCGTTTATGGCAGCCGTTTACGTGTTGGCTTCCTTGATTATTCTGGGGGCACATTATGATTATGTGGACGATGCCATTGGGTTGATCATTGAAGGTGCATTTACGCCGATGGCAGGTCTAGGAGGTATGTTAGGGGTCCTCATCGTAGGCTTCCAAAGAGCTGCCTTTTCCAATGAAGCAGGTGCAGGTTCTGCGGCCATTGCTCACTCAGCTGTAAAGACGAAGTTTCCAGCTAGTGAAGGAGTGGTGGCATTATTGGAGCCTTTGATTGATACCGTGATCGTGTGTACCATGACCGCCTTAGTAATCATCTTCTTTAATATCGATGGAGGGTTGAACAATGTGGAAAGTATTTTTAACTACGGTGGTGACGGCAGTGGAAATGTGGTCCTTAAGGAAACTGGTGCTTCCATTGGCGGTGTAGAACTGACCACCATGGCGTATGATTCAGTTATTCCTCATTTCTCATATGTGCTGACTGTGGCCATCATTTTGTTTGCATTCTCCACAATGATTTCTTGGTCATACTATGGACTTCAATCTTGGAAATATCTGTTTGGAAGAAGCAAGGCCGCTGATTTGACTTATAAGTTGCTTTTCATTGCGTTTATTGTGATCGGGGCATCTACCACCCTGAATGCTGTGGTGAAATTCTCCGATGCCATGATCCTTGCTTTGGTGTTTCCGAACATGATCGGGCTGTTTTTCTTGTTTCCAAAAGTGAAACTTGAGCTGAAAAGGTATTTGGCTGCTATAAAATCACAAAAATAGAAGCTTTGTCTACCATTTAGGGAAAGTCTTTCCTATTGGCAAGGTATTTGAAATTTAGAATACTTGTCAAGCAAGTGTTTATTTAAATGATCGCAGAGAAATGAAAAGATTTTGGATTTTGGTCCTCGCCCTGATAAGCATGGGGACAGCTGCCCAAGCACAGGATTTCAGTATCGGACCTAAATTGGGGATTTCCCAAGGGAATATTAAGGTAGATGGCGACGGATATGAAAGTGGCAGTGAAAAGTTAGGGTACCATGTGGGTGCTTTCGTGAGAATGGGAGGAAATTCACTCTACCTGCAGCCTGAAGTACTGTATGTAAACACAGGTGGGGAGATCAAGGAAACCCAAGGGGCGGGTGATCGGACCTATGAAGCCTCCTTCAATCGTTTTGATGTGCCCATTATGGTGGGGTTCAAAATTGGGGATGTGTTTAGGGTACAAGGCGGGCCGGTGGCCAGTTTCTTGCTTAATTCAAAATTTAAAGATAACATCACTCCAGATCCTGAGCCCGAGTATAAGAATGCTACGGTAGGATATCAAGCGGGGATCGGATTTGATATAGCGAATATGATTATCGATTTGAAATATGAAGGGTCGCTGAGCAATCAGGCGGAAAGTGTTGCCGGATTTGATACCGATCAGCGACAGAATCAGCTCATTGTTTCGCTGGGACTCCGGCTATTTTAACTCGATGCTAAAAATCACCAATTGGCGGTCCGTAGAGGGCCGCCATTTTTTTTGCTCATGGGTTCGCATTCCATAGAATAATGCATCACATCTTGGGTCAAGCGGAAAAGTTGGGGCTGCCAGTTTTACGACATGGCAAAATCACTAGTAAAAAAAATGCCACAAAGAGGCTGTCTCACAAATAAATAATCCGTCATCACGAACGGAGTGAAGTGATCTCGATGTGCTTTCATTGCACGTATGACGAGATTGCTTCAACACCTTCCTAGCCATGGGTGAAGCCCATGGTAAATTTGCCCATCAACATTTCCGTTTTAACCGCATTTCCCTCTCTATTCCCCATAAATTCCCGCTAAAACCCATTCGTGCGGATAGCGCAAAACCATCATTTAACGGTGTGGAATTTTCTTTCACAAGAACATATTAAAATTCATCCCCCCAGAAATAATGCCTGATCCCACATCATGCGGGTTCAAACCCTCCTTGGCGGTCAAGTTAGTTTGTCTAGCCCGACACGCGGTTTTTCCTTCAGCTTCTTATAGGAAGAAGGCGTCATTCCGGTGTTTTTTTTGAATTGTCCGGACAAATGCTGGACGCTGCTATAGCCAAGCTTCCAAGCAATTTCACTCAATTGAAGCTCTTGATTGAAAAGGAGTTCTTTTACTTTTTCTAATTTTAGTTTGATGAAGTACTTTTCGATGGTGATGCCCTCTCGGATACTGAAAAGGTGGCTCATCTTACTGTAATCTTCACCAATTTCATTTCCAAGGTGCTTGGCCAGACTCAGGGATGCTGGAATTTCCTCCAATAACAGCAGTTCATGCAACAGGTTTTTGATGCGTTCGATGAGGCGGTTTTCAGGAGTTTGTATTAGCCCAAACCCCAACTTCTCCAATTGGGCTTCCAGTGCTTTGATTTGGGAGGCCTCTGGTAGGCTTGGCAGCGTCACTTTGCCAAGTGCTACCTTGTCAAAAAATATGTTTTGTTCCTTTAATGTACTTTCCACAGCCATGATACAGCGTGGACAGACCATGTTTCTAACTAATAATTCAGCCATACTCTCTTATACCGAAATTAGGCATGCTAGGTTTTGTTTTTTCGGGAAGAGATGAAGCTGGTTTAAGGGAAGATGAGTGGTGGATAGGTGATGGGTTTTGCGTGGAGGTGTATGGTTATGATGCTGCAAACATATTTTGGGGGCAATGTTGAAGAATTGGATGGACTGGAGTAGCTTTGTTGTAACCAGATTGTTAGATTATGGCTCCAAACATGGTTTTTGACAGGAAGGATTTGTCGGATGGCGATCTCCTTCATTTTTATGAAATGTTACTCATGCCACGTAAGATCGAGGAGAAGATGCTCCTGCTTCTCCGGCAAGGCAAAATATCCAAATGGTTTAGTGGTTGGGGACAGGAAGCCATTTCCATCGCCGCGGTGATGGCCATGAGAGAGGACGAGTTTTTGCTGCCCATGCACCGAAATCTGGGTGTTTTTACCGGCAGGGGGCTTCCTTTGGGGAAGTTGTTTGCCCAATTTCAAGGGAAGTATTCCGGTTTTACGAAAGGCCGTGACCGGTCATTCCATTTTGGATCGGTCGCTCATCATGTGGTGGGGATGATTTCCCACTTGGGACCACAGTTAGCCGTGGCCGACGGGATTGCATTGGCGAGCAAGCTGGGAGGAGAGCGCAAGGCGACGTTGGTGTTTACCGGAGACGGGGCCACTTCTGAAGGGGACTTTCACGAGGCGCTGAACGTAGCTGCTGTTTGGCAGCTGCCGGTGATTTTTGTAGTAGAGCATAATGGCTACGGGCTTTCCACTCCCAGTGCTGAGCAATTTCGTTTTAAGCAATTTATCGATAAAGGGCCTGGCTATGGCATGGAAGCCGTGAAAGTGGATGGCAACAACGTGCTGGAGCTGTATCATGCATTGTCCGGAATCGCTGAAGACATTCGGCACCGCCCAAGGCCTTTTTTGGTGGAGGCCATGACGTACCGCATGCGGGGGCATGAGGAGTCATCAGGGACCAAATATGTGCCAAAAGCGTATTTTGAGGAAGGAGAAAAGTACGATCCAGTACGCAATTTTGAGGACTACTTGCAGGAAATAGGAGTGCTTGACCAGTCTGCTAAGGGTGTGATAGAGAAGAGACTTTCGGAGCAGATAGAGGCAGGACTGGCTTCTGCCTTTTCGGCAGAATTTCCTGTGGCAGGTGAAGAAGAACTTGCGGATGTGTATTGCCCTTCTGAGGGGAAGCCCAAAGAGCCACATTCTTCCGCTACGACAGAAAAAAGATTGGTGGATGCCATCAGCGATGGTTTGCGTTTAAGCATGCGGCAATTTTCAAATTTGGTCCTGATGGGGCAGGATATTGGCGAGTATGGAGGGGCCTTCAAGGTGACAGCAGGTTTTTTAAGTGAATTTGGTGCGGAACGGGTGCGCAACACGCCGCTATGTGAAAGTGCGATCATTGGCGCAGCATTGGGGCTTTCCGTAAAAGGATTTAAATCGGTGGTGGAAATGCAGTTTGCGGATTTTGTAAGCTGTGGGTTTAACCAGATCGTCAATAACCTGGCCAAGGTCCATTACCGATGGGGACAGCATGCCGATGTGGTCATCAGAATGCCGACGGGTGCTGGAGTGGGAGCAGGTCCCTTTCATTCACAGTCTAATGAGGCTTGGTTTTTCCATACGCCTGGGCTGAAAATTCTCTATCCATCTTCTCCGCAGGATGCCAAGGGGTTGCTTGCCGCCGCCATTGAGGACCCCAATCCCTGCCTGTTTTTTGAACATAAGGCCCTTTATCGTTCCGTTATAGGTCAAGTTCCGGATGAATATTATACCGTGGAAATAGGGAAGGCACACTTGGTGAAGGAAGGCGACCAAGCGACCGTGGTGACATATGGCATGGGCGTGCATTGGGCGAAAAGGGTCATGGAGTCCCTTGATGTCCGTGTTGATTTGTTGGACTTGAGGACCTTGTTGCCTTGGGACAAGGAGGCGGTGGAAAAATCCGTGAAGAAAACCAACAAAGTAATGATCCTGCACGAGGACTGCTTGACTGGCGGCATCGGGGCAGAAATAGCCGCTTGGATCAGCGAGCATTGTTTTGAGTGCTTGGATGCGCCAGTGATGCGGGAGGGGAGTTTGGATACGCCAGTGCCATTCGCGGCAAACTTAGAGGAGAATTTCCTCCCCGAAAATCGCTTTAAAGATAAATTAATGGCCCTGTTGGCGTATTGATGACGGTTAAGGGAGGACCTTGAGCTGGTCGCCTACCTTTACCACCCCTTTTCCCAGGGCGATCAAGTTTTGGCCGAAAAGGACTTTTTTTTCTCTAAGCCGATATTTAGACAGGGTTTTCAGGGGCTCTTTTCCTTTGGTGCCGGTCTGCTGGTCCACGGTGGTCAAGACACAGCGAGCACAGGGTTTGGTTACCTTGAAAGTACATGATCCTATTTGGATAGACTTCCACTGATCTTCTTCAAATGCTCCGCATCCATTGACTACGATGTTTGGGCGGAAGCGCTCCATGGGGACGGGGTGTTCCAGGCGGCCGTTCAGGTCGTCAAGGGAGGCTTGACTGATCAGGAGATAGGGCATGGCGTCTGCAAAACTGACTGTTTCATCATGGACGGCATATTTTTCCTTGATTGACCGGTTGGTGTTTTCCGGCATGAACACCAAATGGCATGGCATATCCAGCATCTTTGAAAACCATTGGTCTATTTCGGGCTTGACCTTTTGCCCCAGCACCACGTCGTCCCAGATTTCCACCTCCATAAAATGGTCGGTTTCAGGGGTGAAGGGGACGGAAATTTGCTGGTCCGGATGGTGTTTGTGGTGTACTGTGAGCCCTTGGTCAGTGAGTTCCACCTGCAATAGGGCCATGATGTGCAACGACCGCTGGGTCATGAATTTACCCGCATGATCCACCAACATCCATCTTCGGTCCCATTGGAAGCCTTTGATAAATGCTGTAGAGGTATTTAATCGGATTCCTCCAAGGGATTTTATGGGATAGATGTATAAGTCCTGAACTTCCATGTCTTTATTTTAATGGTCTAATTTAAGTTTTTGGACTGAAAAAATCATGGAAAGAAAGCATCAAGATTGGAAAAAGAGGTGAGGTAAAAGGTACACGGCCCGAGTGCAACTGCCGCTTTTAAAGTGATTCCCAACTTTTCAGGAATTCCTGTGGTCGGTCAGGGGGGATAGGGAAACATTTTGATATGACGTGTTCAGGGGATGAAGTGCTTGTCTTGGGGTTGACATGTGTCATATTGTTTTCGGATAGAGACGCTTCTTTCCATTCAGAAATGAAAAAGGACACAAGCATCCCGATGAGCAGTACCAGTAACCATCTAAGTCGTTCATTCCGCCGCGAAGCATTCATGTCAAAATTTATTTAATGTTCTTAATAATGTGCCGTGATTTCAAAACAAAAGTGCCTAGCCCAAGTGGCTCCGAGCATGTGCTAGTCATGCCCTTCTAAAGAATAGATGCACCTTTAGGTGAAATGGTTGCATGAATTTCTTCAGAATCGTGCTTTTTTTAAAATAAATGTGACCAACTGCTGGCAGAAAGGGATGGGATGATAAAAGCATGTGGACAAGAAGAAAATTAAGGGGCAGTTAAACAGGAAAACTGCGAAAAAGGGAATAGAAAAATGAAGGGATGGGGTGAGTAGTGTGGTGAAGATCCAAAAAAGGTGACAAGGATGCATGATTTCAGGAGATCCTTGACAGCATAATGACCGGAGTGGAAGAGAGGATGTCATATTTGCTGCCAATCTGGCACAGGTAAAGTCAAAAAATGGGTTGGCACATGACTTGTTAATTATGTTTTCGAGCAAATAAGCGAATTACGAAAACAAGAAATAAATTAAGAAATACAATTAGTTATGGGAAAAATTATTGGTATAGACTTGGGAACCACAAACTCCTGCGTAGCCGTAATGGAGGGTAACGAACCGGTGGTTATCCAAAACAGTGAGGGAAGAAGAACCACTCCTTCCATTGTGGCATTTTTGGACAATGGAAATGGAGAACGAAAAGTAGGTGATCCTGCCAAAAGACAAGCTATCACCAACCCAGCCAATACCATTTCATCCGTGAAAAGGTTTATGGGTAAAAAATTCTCTGAGGTATCCGATGAGAAAAAGCATGCTTCCTATAAAGTAGAGCAAGGAGCTAACGATACGGTAGCCGTAAAGATAGGCGACAGAAGCTATACTCCTCAGGAGCTTTCTGCTATGATTCTTCAAAAAATGAAGTCCACAGCAGAAGATTTCTTGGGTCAGGAAGTCACAGAAGCCGTGATTACCGTTCCAGCATACTTTAATGATGCTGAGCGTCAAGCGACCAAGGAGGCTGGCCAAATTGCCGGGCTGGACGTGAAACGTATCATTAACGAGCCTACTGCCGCAGCCTTGGCCTATGGTATGGACAAGAAGGATCAAGACATGAAAATCGCGGTGTATGACCTTGGTGGTGGTACCTTCGATATTTCAATCCTTGAGTTGGGTGATGGTGTATTTGAAGTGAAGTCTACCAACGGTGACGTACACTTGGGTGGTGATGACTTTGACCAAGTGATCATCAACTGGCTAGCGGATGAATTCAAGAGTGAAGAAGATATTGATTTGAAGCAAGACCCAATGGCCCTTCAGCGTTTGAAAGAAGCTGCTGAAAAGGCTAAAATCGAACTTTCGAGTTCTTCCTCTACAGAAATCAACTTGCCATACATCACTGCGACCCAAAGCGGTCCGAAGCACTTGGTAAGAAACCTGAGCCGTGCAAAATTCGAGCAGCTTTCCGAAGATTTGGTGAGACGTTCTCTCGAACCATGTAAGAAAGCGCTTTCTGATGCAGGACTATCTGCTTCTGAAATCGATGAAGTGATCTTGGTAGGGGGTTCTACCCGTATCCCTAAAATCCAGGAAGAAGTAGAGAAGTTCTTTGGTAAGAAGCCTTCCAAAGGCGTAAACCCTGACGAGGTAGTTGCCATTGGTGCAGCGATCCAAGGTGGTGTATTGACCGGAGAGGTGAAAGACGTATTGCTATTGGATGTGACGCCACTTTCCTTGGGTATCGAGACCATGGGTGGTGTGTCCACGAAGTTGATCGAGGCGAATACGACCATTCCTTCCAAGAAGTCAGAGGTGTTCTCTACAGCTGCAGATAACCAGCCGGCTGTGGACATCCACGTGCTTCAAGGAGAGCGTCCATTGGCGAAGGACAACCGAAGCATCGGTAGGTTCCAACTTGCGGATATTCCGCCAGCACCAAGAGGCGTTCCTCAAATTGAAGTGACGTTTGACATTGATGCGAACGGTATCCTTCATGTGTCGGCCAAAGACAAGGGCACAGGAAAAGAGCAAAAGATCAAGATCGAAGCTTCTTCTGGACTTTCAGATGACGAAATCGAAAGAATGAAAAAAGAAGCAGAGGCTAACGCTGCTTCTGATAAAGAAGAGAAAGAAAAAATCGAGAAGCTTAACCAAGCAGACAGCTTGATTTTCCAAACGGAGAAGCAGCTGAAAGAATTTGGTGATAAGCTATCCGATGCTAACAAGACCAATATCAACGGTGCGTTGGAAAAACTGAAGACTGCACACCAATCACAGGATCTGGCTGCTATCACACCAGCCATCGAGGAGCTTAACAAAGCTTGGGAAGCAGCATCCACTGAGATGTACAATGCCACCCAAGGAGCTGCCGGTGCGGAAGGTGCTGCTGGAGCTGGTGCAGGAGAGGGAGCCTCTGCTGATGCCGGAGCGGAATCTGGTGATGGCGTGTCTGATGTAGATTATGAAGAAGTAAACGAAGAAGATAAGAAATAATATTCTTCGGGATTCCTAAAACAAAAGCATCTCGAGCAATCGAGGTGCTTTTTGTTTGTTTGGCCCCATTAGTTTCCCCAAGAGCAAGTCAGGCATCGGTGATGCCGCTTTCGGTTTTCGAGGATCAATCCGAAAAGTTGGGGATTGGCAGTTTGCTTACTGGTAAAACCACGAATAAATAAAAATGCCATAACGTCCCAAAGACACCAAATGGATGCTATATCTTGGACTTAAAGGAATTGGCGTCTAGCGGTGATTCCTTGCGGTTTCGGTGAAGCAACGCCTTAAGTAATGGGGTCGTTTTGGTAGAAATTTGAGAAAAGCAGGAAACCATGCGTTTGACAGAAGACAATAAATTGAAAAAATTGGTGGTCGTGGGAGACCGGGTGTTAATCAAGCTCAAAAAGGCAAATGAGAAAACTTCCAGTGGTTTATACCTGCCACCAGGGGTACAGGAAAAAGAGAAGGTACAGCAAGGCTATATCATGAAAGCTGGTCCTGGTTATCCCATTCCCATGCATGTAGAAGAGGATGAGCCTTGGAAAGAGAAAGATGAGAATATCCGTTATGTGCCTTTGCAGGCCAAAGAGGGTGATTTGGCTATATTTCTATTAAACGGGGCACATGAAGTCATCTATGAGGGAGAGAAGTTTTACATTGTTTCGCAAAGTGCCATTTTGATGCTGGAGCGGGAAGAGGAGCTTTGATAAGTGGTGTCAGCTAGCTAAACTGACAATAGGTCAAGGGCACAGCGCAGCAGTTATGAAATGAAAAAAGGCTTTGGCGGGGTTAAACCCTGCCAAAGCCTTTTTTATATATGAGTTTTTCCGGTACGTTACTTTTCCATGGTTTCGCCGGATTGTGTTTGCTTTTCGTAAAGTTCAGCATACACACCTTTGCTGGCCATCAATGTTTCGTGCGACCCTTCTTCCACGAGTTTGCCATCATCGAGTACGATGATTTTGTCGGCCAGTTTGGCAGAAGATACCCGGTGAGAGATGATGATGGAGGTTCTGCCTTCCATAATGCCTTTGAGAGCATTGAGGATGACATTTTCCGTTTTGGTGTCCACTGCAGAAAGGCAGTCGTCAAGCAATAAAATAGAAGGATCTTTGGCAATGGCCCTGGCAATGGAGACTCGTTGTTTCTGTCCACCACTAAGGGTGATGCCCCGTTCTCCAAGTCGGGTTTCGAATCCATTAGGGAAATCCATGATGTTTTGGTATACATCGGCGTCTTTTGCCGCTTTTTCGACTACTTCTTGCGGGATGTGGTCCAGTCCAAAGCCGATGTTGTTGGAAATGCTATCGCTAAAAAGGAAAACATCTTGAGGTACGTAGCCGATATTTTTACGGAGGTGTGAAAGGTCGTAAGCTTTTAAGGGATGGTCATCCACGATAATCTCACCCGATACAGGGTCGTACATTCGCATGAGCAGGTTGGCGATGGTGGATTTTCCGGATCCCGTCGTGCCGATGATTGCGAGTGATTCTCCAGCATGGATGGAGAAGGAGACGTTTTTCAGGGCTTTGATTCCAGAATCAGGGTATTCAAAAGATATGTCTTGGAACTTTATTGTGCCATGGATGTCTTCGGTAAGGTGTTCGTCACTGGTGATGGTGTTTTTTTCATCCAGGAATTCATTGATTCTGGTCTGGGAAGCAGCGGCCCGCTGCACAATGCTGGTAATCCATCCTAGGGAAGTTACTGGCCAGGTCAGCATGTTGACGTAGAGGATGAACTCCGCGATTACCCCATAGCCAATGGTGCCGTCGATCACCTGATTTCCACCTACGTATACGGTAATGATGGTGCTTATGCCGACCAGTCCCATGATCAGGGGGAAGAATAGCGCTTGTACTTTGGTGAGGCTGATGGATTTTTCCTTGTAATCTTCACTTGCTGTTGCGAATTTATGGCTGCTGTCTTCCTCCCGGACAAAAGCTTTGAGCACTCGAATGCCGGAAAAGGATTCCTGTACAAAGGTACTCAGTCCGCTAAGGCTGCGCTGGATCTTCTCAGAGCGCTCATTGATCATGTTGTTGACAATGTAAATGCTGATGGAGAGTACCGGAAGCGGTAAAAGGGAATAAATGGTCAGCGGAACATTGACGGTCAGCATGTAGCCAATTACCAATGGGAAGAGTACCAGTAGGTTGATGCCATACATTAAGGCAGGGCCGAAATACATTCGTACGCGGCTTACGTCTTCAGTAATGCGGGCCATCAGGTCTCCGGTGCTGTTTTTCCTGTAAAAACTTAGCGGCAGCTGTTGGTAATGCGCGAAAATCTCATTTTTCAAATCATACTCGATCAATCGAGACATCACAATGATGGTTTGTCTGATCAGAAATAGAAAGAACCCCCTTAGAAAGGCCATGGCGAGGATCAGTACCCCAAATACAAAGATGAAATCCAGGAAAGCAGCACGAATGCTTGCGGTACTTGCTCCTTGCTCAAACATCTGATAAAAGCTGAAACTTTCCACGACATAATCGATGGCGACCCTTACCAGTTGGGCAGGGATCATGACGAAAATATTGGAAATAATAGTAAAGAGTATCCCTAAAAGCAGATATCCTTTATATTTATAGAGGTATTTGTTCAGTCTCCAGAGTGAGCTCACGAAATAAAAATTTTTAAATAGTTAATTTTGTTTTACAATAGTCTTTTTATTAGCTTTATTGTAGCATGCTTTAGAATTTAATTTTAAAGCATTACCTTTGCGGCAAGACTTACCCAAATATAACACAATCTAAACGTCAAAGTTCATATGATAGAGGTTAAAACGGAGGAAAAAATAAAAGAGGGATCGATATACGGACAGATCACTTCTTTAGGACATGAGCAATTGGTCATCTGCTATGATGAACCTACCGGTTTGAAGGCCATTATTGGCGTTCACAATACGGTACTTGGGCCTGCATTGGGCGGTACCAGGATGTGGAATTATACTTCCGAGCAGGAGGCCATTACGGATGTGTTGCGCCTTTCGAGGGGGATGACCTTCAAGGCTGCTATTTCCGGTTTGAACATCGGGGGTGGTAAGGCCGTGATCATAGGTGATCCCAAGCTCAAAAGTGAGGCCTTTCTTAGAAGGTTTGGACGGTTTGTAGAGAGTCTCGGTGGTCGGTATATCACTGCCGAAGATGTAAACATGAAGACGAGGGACATGGAGTACATTGCCATGGAGACGTCCCATGTAACCGGGCTTCCAGAAATCCACGGTGGAGGTGGTGATCCTTCTCCCGTAACTGCTTACGGCGCATATTTGGGAATGAAGGCGTCTGCTAAAAAAGCCTTTGGAACCGATGCTTTGAAAGGAAAAAAAGTGGCCGTTCAGGGGATTGGTCAAGTGGGAAGGCATTTGATCGATCATTTGGTAAAAGAAGGCGCTGAAATTTATGTGACCGATATTTTTGAAGACCGGCTGAAAGAAGTGGCGACAGCTACCGGTGCTACGGTTGTGGCCCCGGATGAAATCTATGATGTAAACATGGATATTTATGCTCCTTGCGCGTTGGGTGCGACGGTTAACGATAAGACGATCGATCGGTTGAAATGCTCGGTGATTGCTGGTGCGGCAAACAACCAGCTGGAAGATGAGCAGAAGCATGGACAGTTGTTGTTGGAAAAAGGAGTGGTGTATGCACCGGACTTTTTGATCAATGCAGGTGGACTGATTAATGTCTATGCGGAATACCTGGGTGGATACAATAGGGAAGCAGCCTATCAACAGGCAGAAAAAATCTATGACACTTGTTTGGCCATTCTTAACAAATCAGAGAAAGAGCGTATTCCTGCACAGCAAGCAGCGATCGAACTGGCTTGGAACAGGATCCAGAGCATCGGAAAGGTGAAGTCATCTTATTAAAAGATTATTGAAATATTAACTCTTTTAGAAACCAAATGCAATGGAACATAAATTCCGTGCATTTGGTTTTTTTATTTAATAACTTTGCACTTAACCAAACAGTGGGGGCGCCATAGAGGTCCTTGCTGATAAACCAAATCAAAATTACGTTCTTTATATTCAGGTAATGTTAAACAGAAGAATTCTTAGAGTCAAGGCTTTCCAAAGTTTGTATGCTTACGAGCAGTGCAAGGCTTCCAATCTCAATCTAGCCAAGGATTATGTCAGAGATGCGTTTCAGCCTGACCTGAACAGCATGGAAGTGCAGGATAAGGGTCAACTGCGGAAGGATGCCGAAGAGACCATCACCCTTTTTTCCAAAAACCTGAACAATAAAGCGTTGATTGCTTCCGGGGATTATGCCACCAAGGTAAAATCAGAAGCCATCAAGGCCATCAATCTCTACCATCAGAAAAACCAAAAGGATTTGGATTTTCTGCGCAACAACATGGTGGATGCGGCCGAGCATATTCCAGCACTTTACCTTTTGGCGATTCAGATCCTTGTCGGTTTCAGTGAGCACGTTCAGCGGGAGTATGACCGCAAGCGGAAGCTGAACCAAGAGCAGGTCTCCTCCGTTAGTGGAGAGCTGAATTTGGCAAATAACAAAGTCATTGATTATTTGAAAGGAGCTCCGGCTTTTACGACGGCCAGTATACGTCAGCAGGCCGATGTGGAAGATCTGGAAATGGAAATCCAAGAGTGGTATCGTGAGTACGTAAAACCTTGGGAGCGCTATCAAGAATACATGCAGCTGAGTGAGCCGACCATGGAAGAGGATCTTGATATTTTAATGGATTTGACCAAGAAGATTCTTTTTAAAACAGATGCTATTTTAAGCCTTTTTTCAGAGAAAGACCTTAGTTGGACCGAAAACAAGGCCGTGGTAAGAAGTTTGGCGATCAAGGTACTTAAGAATGTACTGGAAGCAGAAAATCAGGAGGAATACAGCCTTCCTGAAATTGCGATAAACTGGGAAGAGGATAAGGAATTTTTTCAAAATATCTTTAACTTGACCATTGAAAACGACGAGGCAAATAGGGCTTTGATCGCAGAAAAGACCAAGAATTGGGATATCGAGCGAATCGCCTCTACGGATAAGATTATCATTTCAATGGCGGTCACAGAGATGTTATTTTTTCCAAGTATCCCTGTGAAAGTAACCATCAATGAGTATATTGATATTTCAAAAACGTACAGTACGCCTAAAAGTAAGCAATTTGTCAACGGTTTACTAGATGTATTAGCCAAAGAGCTAACCGATCAGGGAAAAATCCGTAAAAGTGGCAGAGGGCTTTTGGACAACAAATAAACATTATTTAACTATGAGCAAACAGAGTAATTCGATTTTGGCTTTTGTACTCGGTGCTGGTGTAGGTGCGGCATTCGGGGTTTTATTTGCACCTGATTCCGGTAACAATACCAGGGATAAGCTGTCCTATCAACTGTCAAAATACAAGGCAGAGCTGGAGGATATTATCAAGGACTTGGTAGAAGGGAAAGACCTTCCGCTAAATGAGGCGAAGTCTGAAGGTAAAAAGGTAATCACAGACGCGAAAAACAAAGCAGAAAACCTGCTGACCGATGTCAATAAGCTTATTGACCAGATCAATAAAGAAAATAACTAACCAGTTTCAGTTATGAAATATTCATTCTTGCCTGCAATATTACTTGCAGGTTCTCTTTTTGTGGGAAGTTGTGACAGCAAAAACAAGGAGAAAATAGAGGAGTTGGAGCAGAAAATCGCCCAGCTGGAGCAAAATCAAGCCGCCCAGCCTCGGCAACCCTCCAACGTACAGAGCGTGGCCCAAATAGATCCGTCTTCATTGGGCAAATTTAAATTTGATGACATGCAGTTTGACTTTGGTACCATTGACCAAGGCAAAGTAGTAGAGCATACGTTTACCTTCACCAATGACGGGCAGTCTCCATTGATTATTTCCAATGTACAGGCCTCATGCGGGTGTACCACGCCCGATTGGAGCAAGCAACCTGTCAAACCGGGTGAAGAGGGACATGTAAAGGTCAGGTTTAATTCCGCACATAAATCCGGTGCGCAAAGCCCCACGGTGACCATTACGGCCAATACCTCTCCAAGCATCACCAAGCTTAAACTAAAAGGAACCGTAAATACAAACAGTACAGCCAGCAATGTAGCTGGTCCAGTGAAAAAGTAACCATGACCAATACAATTTTATTACAAGCACAAGGAGCCGGAGGCAGCGGCATTATGGGGCAAGTATTCCTTTTTGGAGGAATTATCCTGATTATGTATTTCTTTATGATCAGGCCTCAGCAAAAGAAACAAAAAGACGCCAAGAACTTTATAGAGTCCATCAAAAAGGGCGACCAAGTGGTGACCATTGGAGGTATCCATGGAAAAGTATATGCCATAGAAGGTGAAACTGTCCTGATTGAACTGGACAAAGGCTTGAAAATCAAAGTGGAAAAATCAGCCGTATCAGCGGAGTTTTCAAAAAAATCCAGCGGAACTAAATAGGACGGGGTCTTGAACAGGTTTCAAAAATACTTCGGAAAGTTAAAGAAAAATAAAACTTCTGATATCAAAGTGGTGGTCCTCTGCGTTATAGCGGCCACCACTTTTTGGGTTTTAAATGCCCTCAATAAGGATAATTACGTGACGGTGGTGGATTATCCGATTGCTTTTCAATATAATGCAGAGGAGTACATGGCCATCGAGGACTTGCCTTCTGAGATAAGGATTGAAATCAATGGCAATGGCTGGGACCTTTTTCGAAAATATTTCAAATTCAATGTAACGCCCTTTAATATTGAGCTGACCAATCCTGATGAACGTAATTATTTGCTCTCATCTGAATACAGGCGCAATCTGGCGGAGATCTTGGAGCCGACCAGTCTGGTGGCTGTTTTAACTGACAGTTTGAAGTTTGACTTTGATAGGATTGTGGAGCATGAAACGGAAATTGTGCTGGATACCGGAGGGATGACATTGGCCCCTCACCATCAGTTTGGGGGAGACCTTTCGTGGGATCCTGCTACGGTGGTTTTAAAGGGTGCCGAGAGTAAAGTAGCGGAACTGGGAGAGGAGTTGGTGCTTACCCTTGAAGAAACCGATATAGAGGATGATTTTGACCAATATGTTCCCTTGATACTTCCTGAGCGGTACCACTCACTGGTAAGTGTAACGCCCAAGACTGTTCATGTGCAATTTGAAGTGGTGGCTTTTTTGGAGGGGAATAAACGCTTGAAGCTGAAAAAGGTTAACTTTCCAGAAAACGTAACCCTTGATAATGAGCTCAATTCGGTTTTAATGACCTATCGAGTGGATGAAAGAGAGGTTCAGTCATTGCGGGAACTGGAGCTGGAAGCGGTCGTCGATTATCGGAAAAGGAATCGGGAAGACAGTACCGTGGTGCTGGAGGTAAAAGGAATGCCTGACTATATTACCTCCGTAGAGGTGGAGCCAAACACATTTAAGTTATTATATGCAGAACCATAAGCCCTTACTGGTCGGGATTACTGGAGGTATTGGAGCAGGAAAGACCACGGCCGCCAAAATTTTTCAAACGCTGGGGATTCCGGTGTACTATGCAGATGACCGTGCCAAATGGTTGATGGCAAATTCCCCTTCGCTAAAGGAGCAAATTGCTGCGCAGTTTGGGAAGGAGGCTTACCATGAAGACGGGACCCTGAACAGGCCCTTTTTGGCTGGGAAAGTGTTTTCAGATCCCGAACAGACCAAACGCATCAATGGACTGGTGCATCCTGCTGTAAAGGATGATTTTGAAGCTTGGGCAGCACGACAAGATGCCCCGTATGTGCTGAAGGAAGCTGCTTTGCTTTTTGAGACCGGTTCCTATCAGGATTTGGATCATGTCATTCATGTTTTTGCCCCTGTGGATTTAAGGATTTCGCGGGTGTTGTCCAGGGATGCCCATCGATCAAGGGAGCAGGTTCTGGCCATTATGGAGCGGCAATGGTCCGATACCCAAAAAAATAAACAGGCCGATTTTACGATCTCTAATAAGGAAAATCAAATGTTGATTCCTCAAGTGATGAAAGTTCACAAGGCATTGTCCGAGAAAGCCTGAGAAAAAGATGTCCGGAACAGGCAGTTGGTTAGATGTTAAGGTTGATCTGGTCAAGGTAAAATTTCATTCGGGTATGGTCTTGATTCAGAAAATCGATCTTGTCGATCTTGTCCAGTTTATGGTTGTAGAAAACCTCAATGTATTCATTGTCGAGAAGGTATAAATTCACCTTATGTGCATAATACCTGATCCCTACTACGAAAGTCCCTTCCGTATAGAGTTTATGGATCTTTTTATGCAAAGGTAGTTTTTTGAACTCTTCTCTAATCATCTTGTAGTCAGTGTATTGGGGTGGTTTCTTTTCAAGAAGCTATAAAGCTATAAACCTAATGTTTGAAGTTCAAGTTTCACGGTGGGATAATTTATTTACATTTTTGGAAATATCCCTTTTTGTACAAAAGTTGCATCATGGCCAAGACTTAACTATTATTGAGAAAATTTGAAATCTTCATGAGTCAGTATTCGGTCCGACGTCCAAAGATCTCCCTGGTTATTATTTGCTCGCTATGGGTTGCCATGGCTTTGAGCTCCTGTTCGGCTTCAAAAAAAGCATACCGTAAAAATGTCAACACGGTCATCCAAACGGCCAAATCCTATCGGGGGACCCCTTACCGCTATGGAGGTACCACACGGTCAGGCATGGACTGCTCGGCCCTGCTTTACCTGTCCTTTCAGCGCGCAGGCATTCAGCTTCCCCGAAGCTCATCAGCACAAAGTAAAGTAGGGAAGAAAGTTCCCAAGCGAAAATTGGAAAAAGGGGATGTGGTGTTTTTTGCCACTGGAAGGAGAAAGAACAAGGTGACCCATGCGGGCATTGTGACGGATAAGGGAAGGCGAGGCGTTCAATTTATCCATTCTTCCTCCTCTTTGGGTGTCACGGAGGATAATTTGGCCTCACCCTACTGGAAACCAAGGTTTGTCAGGGCAAGGAGGTATTTTTAGCCAGGAATAACCCTGGTTAGGAGAGGGACGTTTGGAGAAGGGATGTTTGTTCATTAATTTTTAGGGAATTAGCAAAAAGAAAATGCCAATAAAGTGGATTAATTTTTAAAACATCCTTTGGTATTAATCTTTATTAGTTAATTTTGCAGTCGAATAATAGTAATGCATTAATTCCTTTTACATTAATACACAAAAATGGCGAATACTGGTAAGATAACTCAGGTGATTGGCCCCGTAGTAGATATTTCTTTCGAAGGGGGGAAGTTGCCGAATATCCTGGACGCACTCGAAATCACTAAGGAGAACGGTCAAAAAGTAGTATTGGAGGTTCAGCAGCACTTAGGAGAAGATCGTGTTAGAACGATTGCAATGGATTCTTCCGAAGGCTTAAGAAGAGGCTTGGAAGTGATCGATTTAGGCGCTCCGATCTCTGTACCCACAGGAGAAGGCATCAAAGGCCGACTTTTCAATGTAGTAGGAGAGCCTATCGACGGCCTTCCTGCAGTAGAGTCCACTACCAAGCTTCCTATCCACAGACACGCTCCTAAGTTCGAAGACCTTTCTACTTCGACAGAGGTGCTGTATACAGGTATTAAAGTTATCGACTTGATCGAGCCTTATGCAAAAGGTGGTAAAATTGGTCTTTTCGGTGGTGCCGGTGTAGGAAAGACGGTATTGATCCAGGAGTTGATCAATAACATCGCCAAAGCTTACTCTGGTCTTTCGGTATTTGCCGGGGTAGGAGAAAGAACCCGTGAAGGAAATGACCTTCTTAGAGAGATGATCGAATCAGGTATTGTGACTTACGGTGATGATTTCGTAGAATCTCTTGAAAATGAAGGTGGCTGGGATCTTTCTAAAGTAGACGTTGAAAAATTGAAGGAGTCCAAAGCAACCTTTGTGTTTGGTCAGATGAATGAGCCTCCAGGTGCCCGTGCACGTGTGGCATTGACTGGTCTTACACTTGCTGAATATTACCGAGACGGTGAAGGCGATGGTGCTGGTAAGGATATCCTTTTCTTTATTGATAATATTTTCCGATTTACCCAAGCAGGTTCTGAGGTGTCAGCCCTTCTGGGACGTATGCCATCTGCGGTAGGTTACCAGCCTACATTGGCAACAGAAATGGGTGCCATGCAGGAGAGAATTACCTCTACCAAGCACGGTTCCATTACTTCCGTACAAGCCGTTTACGTACCTGCGGATGACTTGACTGACCCCGCTCCAGCAACTACGTTTGCCCACTTGGATGCCACTACGGTACTTTCCCGTAAAATCGCCGAGCTAGGTATTTATCCTGCGGTGGATCCTTTGGATTCTACTTCTAGGATTTTGGAGCCAGGCATTCTGGGTGACGAGCACTATGGATGTGCTACGCGCGTAAAAGAATTGCTACAGCGTTATAAAGAACTTCAAGATATCATTGCCATCCTTGGTATGGAAGAGCTTTCTGAAGAAGATAAGCTTGTCGTACACAGAGCAAGAAGGGTACAGCGTTTCTTGTCCCAGCCATTCCACGTAGCCGAGCAGTTTACCGGATTGAAAGGGGTGTTGGTAGATATCAAAGATACCATCAAAGGATTTAACATGATCATGGACGGTGAACTTGATCATCTTCCTGAAGCAGCATTTAACTTGGTCGGTGACATTGATGATGCCATCGCTAAGGGTGAGAAAATGCTTGCCGAGGTTAAATAATTATTCCCACTGTAATGAGGGGCACAAATCACAGGAAATGAGCATATTCGTCAGCTCATTCCTGTGATTTTTTAACACCAAACTAATGGTAGACATGCATTTAGAAATCATAACACCAGACAAAAAGGTATTTCAAGGAGAGGTTTCGGAAGCAACATTTCCTGGCGCTTCAGGTGCTTTCCAAGTGTTGAAAAACCACGCTCCTGTAGTATCTGCACTGGCAAAAGGAACGGTCTCTTATACCACTAATGACGGTAAACAGTCCTTAGAAGTGGATGGAGGCGTAGTGGAAGTGAGAGAAAATGAAATCGTCCTGCTCGCTGAAAAGGTGCTGGATTGATCCAAGAATAATGATATGAATGAAAGCGAACCAGCAATGGTTCGCTTTTTTTTATTTTCAAAAGGAACTGTAATAAAGGAACTAACCCTTTCCATATTAAACGTGTCTTAATGTTTACTTGAAAACCACTTCGATGAGAAAATTACTTTCTTTATCAGTGCCGATTTGCGGCTTAAATGGACTTCCTTCTAATAACAGGTATTCTTCCAGAATCCAACCTTGCAATACGCCAATAAAGGCTTTTTTTCCGGCATCAAACGCCAGATAGGGTAGTAACGCTATCTTGAACCGCTCTGTTTCTACTAGTGAATGGGCTGAGACAATTGATTCTTTTTTTCTTTTATCGTACAGCGATATGAATCGCTTATGCTTCTCATCGAAAGATGAAAACATGATAATATCCTGTGATTCGTTCCATGCTCCACTAAATCCAGCATACCCTTCATAAACCTTGGCTTTATCTTGGAAAGGAATACTGATGTCAGAGATGAGCTTGACGTTTGGAAGGAAAATTTCTTCCTCGTAATTATCGGGGAGTGGATTTGGCTGATAATCTAATTTAAACCGTTTGGCAAGTTGTTGATTGGGCAGAACATCGTAGATATAGGGGTTATAGTTTTGGTAAAACCGGATGCTGTCTTTTACTTTCCAAAACGGATTCAGCGGACTTGTAATCAGGGCTTCATTTAATCCTTCAGGATAAGGAAGTGCGATGGCTTGCAGGTTAAATTTGCCGTTTAAAAATCCTACCTTATAGTTTTTTCCTTCGAAGGGGCCGTTGTATCCGCTATATTCATTGTAGGCCAGATAGCCGCCGTTCTTTAGTGGGGAGATGTTAGAAAAGATGATTGATGGAGAAGTTTTAAAGGTGCTGTCAGGTTCAAATTGCTCATTATAAACCACCACTTTTTTAAGGGAGTAATCATAAACCTCTAGCGTTCCCGTATGATTGATCCAGCAATCGTTTAGCTGATTTATTTCCAAGGGCCCATTGCCAAGAGGGATAAGGTTTTTGATAAAATTGCCTTTTTTGTCATAAAGAAAAGCTTGATTGGTTTCATGTCTGTCTATAACGATATAGTGGTCAGGCCCGATCAGTATCTTTCCCACCATACCCAAATGGTTTCCCTCGGTTTCTTCGAGTCGGGATATGGTGACGTTTTTGATCCTATTGGAAATGTCTACGGTGTCTTTTACCTCATTTGTGTTGATGACAATATTTTGTAGCCCGTCTTCTTCAGTTTTCGCTTGTTTTTTTGTGCATGAAAATATGAAGAAGGCCATGAGGGTAGCCAAAAATGGAAAGTGTTGTGTAAAAATCATATGAGGTTAAGTCGTCGTTAGGATCCTAAAATAAGAAATGTGGCGGCAGCCAATGAGGCTCCCATGAGAGGGCCTACTATCGGCACCCAGCTGTATGCCCAGTCACTGCTTCCCTTGCCCTTTATGGGTAAAAATTGATGGGCAAGCCGTGGACCAAGGTCCCGTGCAGGGTTGATGGCATAGCCAGTGGTCCCCCCTAATGCCAATCCAATCACCCATACCAGTAACGCCACAGGTAATGCACCCAAGGCACCCAAACCAATAGGGGTATTGTTTGGATCCTCCAGGTTGGCACCGGTGGAATAAAGAATTACCAATATCAAGACAAAGGTGCCAACCACTTCCGAAAGGAAGTTTGAGGAGAGGTTTCGAATGGCTGGAGCTGTTGCGAATGGTGCGAATTTCAGGTTGGGGTCATCCGTAAGGTCGAAATGATCCTTGTATATCAGCCAAGCCAAAGATGATCCAGCACCGGCCCCTAAGATTTGTGCGAGCACATAACCCGGTACCAATGACCATTCAAATAATCCTGCTACAGCCAAACCAACACTGACAGCAGGATTAAGGTGCGCACCACTGTAAGGGCCAGCGACCACCACCCCGATAAACACTCCGAGTGCCCAAGCCGTAGTAATGACGATCCAACCGCTATTGTTTCCCTTGGTTTGTTTCAGGACGACATTGGCGACGACACCAGCCCCCATGAGTAGGAGTAGGCCTGTACCTATGAATTCAGCAATGTATATGTTCATTTGGTTATGGGTTTTGGGTATGTAAAGCGTCCGAGACTTTCGTTGGGTAGTAAGAAGATGGATTTACATGGAATAGGCTGCCGGTTTGTGAGGACGATTTTGTCGCGAAAATTTTCACCTCATTCTTCCACCCAGTCTTTACTCCTTTGGACAGCTTTGTGCCAAAAGTGAAGCAGCTCATCGGTAACATTTCGATCAGATTTTGGGGGAAATGATGCCTCTTCTTTCCATAACTGCTGCAGTTCCGTTTGGTCTTTCCAGTAGCCCACGGCCAGACCGGCTAAAAATGCAGCCCCCAAAGCGGTTGTTTCCGTGATCTGTGGGCGTTTGACTTCACTTCTGAGCAAGTCGGCTTGAAATTGCATCAGGAAATTATTGGCAGATGCTCCTCCGTCCACGCGCATTTCTTTGGTCTTGGCACCAGCATCTTTTTCCATGGCAGCCAAGACATCGAAGACCTGAAAAGCAATGGCTTCCAAAGCTGCGCGGGCGAAATGGGCTTGAGTAGTGCCTCTGGTGATGCCGAAAAACGCCCCTCGTGCATCCTGATCCCAGTAGGGTGCTCCTAAGCCGGTGAGGGCTGGTACAAAATAGACGCCTCCATTGTCTTCTACACTGGTGGCCAGCGATTCACTTTGCTCAGCTTCTTCAAAGATGGCGAGTCCATCGCGGAGCCATTGGATAGCAGCACCACCGATAAAGACACTCCCCTCCAAGGCATAATGGACCTTTCCCGCTACTTCCCAAGCGATGGTCGTTAGCAATTGATTGCTGGACTGTACGGGTTTTTCACCTGTGTTCATGACCATAAAGCAGCCGGTACCGTATGTGGTTTTGACCATTCCGGGCTGGGTACAGCGTTGGCCGAAGAGGGCGGCCTGCTGATCTCCGGCGATGCCGCCAATGGGTATTTTTGCAGAAAAAATATCTCCTGCCGTGGTGCAGTATACTTCGCTACTGGACCGTACTTCCGGTAAAATGGACTTGGGAATGTCAAATAGCTCCAATAGCTCTTCGTCCCATTGTTTATCATGGATGTTAAACAGCATGGTACGACTGGCATTGGTGATGTCTGTGAGGTGTTGTTGGCCATTGGTGAGCTTCCATACCAGCCAGCTGTCCACTGTCCCAAAACAAACCTCTCCTTTTTCGGCCTTTTCCCTCACGCCTTCTACATTGTCCAGTATCCATTTGATTTTCGTAGCCGAAAAGTAGGCGTCAATGATCAAACCGGTTTTTTGATTGATCATGTCACGATATCCTTCCCGCTTGAGTCGATTACAATAAGCGGAAGTACGTCGATCCTGCCAGACGATGGCACGGTACAGCGGCTTTCCTGATTTTCGGTCCCAGAGAATGGTCGTTTCCCGTTGGTTGGTGATACCAATGCCCGCTACTTGGCCGGGCTCGATTTCAGCTTGTGCAATGGCTTCCAGAATGACAGCTGCTTGGGAAGTCCAGATTTCCTTGGCATCATGCTCCACCCAGCCTGCTTTCGGAAAATGTTGTTTAAAATCTTTTTGGGCAATGGCAATGGATTGGCCGCTTTGGTCAAAAAGTATGGCCCTAGAGCTGGTAGTGCCTTGGTCCAGCGCCATGATGAATTGTTTATTTTGGGTCATTATGTTATGGTTTGATCAAATATTTTTCAGCGATTTTGGTAAATGCACTGACTTCGTTATCTATCCAGTTTTTATCCTTTTTGAGCTCTGCGGCCATGAGTGAGGCCACCAAGGGAGCCATGGCTATGGCAGCCGCAGCATCCAGCAGGAGGATACGGATTCTTCTCGCAAGGAAATCTTCTATATGCATGGCCATTTCTTCCCTGATAGCCCAAATCACCTCTCCGGCTACATAGGGATATTGGGGATGGAGCAGTTTGGCGTATGGCGGATTCTCTTTGATGAGTTGGAGAATTTTCACAGCATCCGTTCCATAAATTTTCCAGTGTTTGTCATCTAATGTAGGGTCACCATGGCCGTGAAGTTTGATCTCCCAAGAATGACTTTCTTTTATTTCCTCCCCGGTGACTCGTGGGAAATGGTCCACCGTGTCTTCTCCCATTTTGCGGAATGTGGTCCACTTTCCTCCCGTGAGGGTGGTCAGGCCGGAATCGGAAATGATGACTTTGTGGTTTCTAGATATTTCTTTCGTCTTTACACTTTCTCCCTTTGGCGCGGCAAGGGGGCGCAATCCTGCGTAAACGGTCAGGACGTCTTTTCTCGTTGGTTTTTTGCTCAAGTATTGTCCTGCATTGGCTAAGATGAAATTGATTTCACGGGAAAGGGCTTCCGGTTCCATTTTGGTCTTGGCGCGAATGGTATCGGTCGTGCCCACGACAAGTTTTCCTTGCCATGGGACAGCAAATAACACCCTGCCATCGGAGGTTTTGGGGATCATCAGGGCGTCTTGGCCGCCAAGGAAATGCTGCGGCAATACCAAGTGTACTCCTTGGCTGGGCTGAATCATTCTGGGGGCTCCTTTCTGATCCATCTGTAAAATCTTATCCGCAAAAACCCCCGTGGCATTTACCACCATTTTCGCTTTCACATCATAGCTCTTTTTATGGATGGCATCCCTTACTTTGACACCGGTTATGATGCCCGCACCGTCTTTGGTAAGGCTGGTTACTTTCATGTAATTGAGGATGCATCCGCCCATGTCATCACACGTTTGAGCTACCGCAATGGCCAGGCGGGCGTCATCGAACGCTCCATCGTGATACACGACACCACCTAGTAATCCTTCTGTTTTTATTTCTGGTAACCGCTTTATGGTTTCTTTCTTTGAAATAAAGCTGGAGTCTCCTAAGCTGAGCCAGCCGGACATCCAATCATAAAACTTCAGGCCAACGGTGTAGTAGTACTTGGTGGCATGACTGTAAATGGGAATGATGAAGGGCTGGGCATGGGCCAAGTGCGGAGCGTTTTTTAAGATCCTTCCCCGCTCCCGAAGGGCTTCCCATACCAGCAAAATATCGCCTTGTGCCAGGTACCTGACGCCACCATGCACCAATTTAGTGCTTCTACTGGAAGTGCCTTTTGCAAAATCAGCTCTTTCAAAAAGTGCTACGCTCAACCCTCTTGATAGTGCATCCAGCGCCACTCCCAACCCGGAAGCGCCCCCACCAATAATGACAATATCCCAAAGTTGATTTTTTGCTAAAGGGCGGAGGTTATGGGCTCTGTTCATAGGGTTTTGTAATGGGTTAAAAATGGAACAGACTTAATTTAGGAAAAATCAGTACGAGAAGCCAGTAGAAAGAAGAAATTATGGATCAAGCAATGTTTCTGGGGGATGATTTTCGACATGCTCTTATGAAAGAAAATTTCACACCGCTAAAACGATGCTTTTCCTCCATCCGCTCGAATGGGTTTTAGCGGGAAGTGGTGGAGAATAGGGCGGTCAATGCGGCTAAAACGGAAAACGTTGAATGGGTTAATTTACCATGGGCTTCACCCATGGCTATGAATGTGCCTAGGTTGTTTCAAAAATAAATAATCCGTCATCACGAGCGGAGTGAAGTGATCTCGATGTGCTTTCATTGCACGTATGACGAGATTGCTTCTTCCGATATCCATCGGAATCGCAATGACGAGAACTTATGAGATAACCTCTGGTTTTCGAGTGTACTTCATACATAACACCACGGATCAAGCAATATTTCCGAGGGCAGCTTTATTTAAAAGGATGCTATTTCATCTATGAACTGGATGAATCCAAGCGTTGCCGAGAAGTCCTTTTCATAGCCAAAGGCATGGGCATCGTAAACTTTTAAGTTAAGTAAGCTACTGATAAAAGATTTGAACACAGATTTGCAACGCCTTAAGCATTCTATCAGCGTTCATCCGTGGCCAAATAGCCACCAAAGGTGGCGAAGAAGATATTTTCCCATCGAAATAGGCTCCCCCCCATCTTTCCTGCTTGATCCGAAATTATGATTTACGACACACTTACATGAAGGTGGTTTTCTAAACAGGAGCTGAAAAGGTCCTGAAAGATTACGTTGGATGATTTTGCGGAGAGAATTTTCCAAGTTGACTGGGGATTAGGACTATTCCCAAGTACTATAATTTTTCTTGGGTTCATTTTTGATCCTACCCCCGCCAAATTGGATGCCCAATCCAATGCTGATAAAGTTACTGATGTTTTGACCGGTAACATGGTAGGTGACATTCATGCGAAACTTCCCTGTCAATACCCCTATTCGTGGGGCAAAGCCAAAGTTCACTTCATTTCCTTCTTTGTTAAAAATGGTGCCGTCGTCAGAATCCACGATTTCATAATCGCTTCTTCGGTACATTCCGGCCATGATGCCCACAAATGGGCGGGTATTTTCTTTTCCAAAGAGGTATTCACCGGTTAAGGAAAGATTGGAAATGGCCTGAGCCCTGTAAGTGGCCTCTTGGTGGTTGAAAAGCGATTCACCTTCTCCCAGAATATTGCTTCCGAGCTGGAGTCCTATATTAAAGTGGTCATTAATACCATATCGCGGTTCCACAAAAAAACCTCCTCCCGTGGTAAGATCGGATGCTGTAGGGAAGGTGAGGTTAATACTGGCATCGACTTTAAAAGGTTTGTATAACCGATCCGTTCCTTCTCGGGATTGAGAAAAAGACGTTAAAGGAATCAGGGTGATAAAAGCAATGACCAGTGTGATGTGTTTCATTCAATATGCATTTCGCTTGTACTTCAATCTATTATACCTATTGAGAATACGATATGATTAGCTCATGTGGTTGATTGTAATTTCGAAATATAACACTTTTATTTCCAGGATGGTGTAGCTTTGGTTTAAAAAAACCTAAAGGTGCAGTGACGTCACCATTAATAAAACAAAAAGCCTGACGATTGCCAGGCTTTTTGTTGTTGTATGGATTAAATTTTAGCTTCCGCACATTTCGCAATCATCCGGATTGTCCAATGAGCAAGCAATCGCGTCTTGACTGTTGGCTTTGTTTGGCTCCTCTGTCGCTGCCGTAGCTTGCTGGGAGTTTTTGAGGCTTTCCTTGTCCACGGTAAACTGGATGGCACTGGTTGCGGCTTTTGAACGCAAGTAGTACATACCGGTTTTTAGTCCTTTTTTCCAAGCATAGAAGTGCATGGAGGTCAGCTTTCCAAAGTTTGGCTCCTGCATGAAAACGTTCATGCTTTGGGACTGGCAGATGTATGCTCCCCGGTCAGCGGCCATGTTGATGACCACTTTTTGGGAGATTTCCCAAACGGTTTTGTAGAGATCCTTGATGTTTTGTGGCACTTCAGGCATATCCTGTACAGAGCCATTGGCGGCGATGAGCCTGTTCTTCATGGAATCATTCCAAAGCCCCAATCTGATCAAATCTTTCATCAGGTGTTTGTTCACCACAATGAATTCTCCGGAAAGGGTTCTTCTGGTATAAATATTTGACGTGTACGGCTCGAAACATTCGTTGTTGCCAAGGATTTGAGAAGTAGAGGCTGTAGGCATTGGAGCCACCAATAGGGAGTTCCTCACGCCAAATTTGGCCACTCTTTCTTTTAGGTCAGCCCAGTTCCATCTGCCGGATTTAGGCGTTACTCCCCACAGGTCAAACTGGAATTGGCCTTGGGATACAGGTGAGCCTTCATAGGTTTCATAAGTGCCATGGACTTTGGCCAGTTCCATGGATGTTTCCATAGCAGCATAGTAGATGGTCTCGAAGATGTCTTCATTGAGGCCAGCAGCTTCTGCACTGTCAAATGGCATTCTTAGCATAATGAAGGCATCTGCCAATCCTTGCACCCCGATCCCGATTGGTCGGTGACGGAAGTTGGATTTTTCTGCCTCTTTTACAGGGTAATAGTTTATGTCAATAACCCTGTTGAGGTTTTTGGTGACCACTTTGGTGATTTCGTAGAGCTTTTGGTGGTCAAATGACTTTTTGCCTTGGCTGTCCGTTTTGATGAATTTTGGCAAGGCGATGGAAGCCAAGTTACATACGGCCACCTCATCCGGAGATGTGTATTCCATGATCTCGGTACACAAGTTGGATGACTTGATCGTTCCGAGATTTTTTTGGTTGGATTTGCCGTTTGCTGCGTCTTTGTACAGCATATAAGGTGTTCCCGTTTCGATCTGAGACTCCAAGACTTCAAACCAAAGTTCCTGTGCTTTTACCGTTTCCCGTGCACGGCCTTCTTTTTCGTATTTTTCATACAATTTCTCGAATTCTTCCCCGTGACATTCCGAAAGTCCAGGCGCTTCATTTGGACAGAAGAGTGACCATTCTTCGTTGGCTTCCACTCTTTTCATAAACAGATCAGAAATCCAAAGCGCATAGAAAAGGTCTCGAGCCCGTAGTTCTTCCTTTCCGTGATTTTTCTTAAGCTCAAGGAAATCCTTAATATCGGCATGCCAAGGCTCCAAGTAAATGGCAAAGCTTCCTTTTCGCTTTCCGCCTCCTTGGTCCACATAACGAGCCGTCATGTCAAAGTTTCTCAACATGGGAACGATGCCATTGGAAACACCATTTGTGCCTCGGATATAGGAGCCCTTTGCCCTCACATCATGAATGGACAAGCCAATTCCTCCGGCTGATTGGGAGATTTTGGCGCATTGCTTTAAGGTATCGTAAATGCCGTCAATGCTGTCTTCTTTCATCGTAAGCAAAAAGCAGGAAGAAAGCTGTGGCTTTGGTGTACCTGCATTGAACAGCGTTGGCGTAGCATGCGTAAACCATTTTTCGGAAAGTAGGTGATAGGTTTCGATGGCTGCATCCAAGTCTTCCTTATGGATTCCGATGGCCACCCGCATTAGCATGTGCTGAGGACGTTCTACTACCTTGTCGTCTAGCTTTATAAGGTAACTTCGCTCCAAGGTTTTGAACCCAAAGAAGTCGTAGTTAAAATCCCGGCTGTAGTCAATGATCTCATCAAGACGAGCGGCATGTTTTTTAACGATACCGTATACGTCTGGCGCGATGAGGGCGGCATTGTCTCCAGTTTTTGGATTGACATAGGTGTAGAGTCTTTTCATGGTGTTTGAAAAAGACTGGCTTGTCGTCTTGTGCAGGTTGGATATGGCGATCCGTGCAGCAAGAATCGCATAATCCGGGTGTTTTACGGTCATGGACGCACAGACTTCTGCTGCCAGGTTATCCAGCTCTGAAGTGGTGACACCGTCATATAGGCCGTCGATCACCTTTTTGGCCACTTCAATGGGTTGGATGTAACGGGAATCCAGCCCATCGCAGAGGTTTTCTATCCGGGTGGTAATCTTATCGAATCTTACCGATTCTCTTCTGCCATCTCTTTTTATTACTAACATGCTAACTTGGAGTTTAAGGTTGGGGAAGTAAATTAAAAGTCCTCTTCTACAGAAAACTTAGCGGAATCAGAAGCATCTTTGCCTTTCATGACCCCAGCTTTTTGATAATCGCCAACCCGCTTCTCGAAGAAGTTGGTCTTGCCCTGAAGAGAGATCATGTCCATAAAATCAAACGGATTGGTGCTGTTCCATACTTTTTCACAGCCCAATTCCAATAATAGCCTGTCGGCCACAAATTCAATATATTGACACATCAAATCGGCATTCATCCCGATGAGCCTTACAGGAAGGGCATCCGTAACAAATTCCTTTTCGATGGCTACTGCATCTTGGATGATTTTTGAAACAGTTTCCTTTGGTAGTGGATTGACGATGTGTTGTGTGTACAAGTGACATGCAAAGTCACAGTGCAGGCCTTCATCCCTGGAGATAAGTTCGTTTGAGAACGTAAGCCCAGGCATCAAACCACGCTTTTTCAACCAAAAGATAGAGCAGAAAGATCCGGAGAAGAAGATGCCTTCCACAGCGGCAAAAGCAATGAGCCTTTCTTGGAAATCTCCTTCATCAATCCAGCGCAACGCCCAGTCTGCTTTTTTCTTTACACAATCCAAGTGCTCGATAGCATTGAACAGCCGATCTCTTTCCTTTGGTTCTTTGATATAGGTGTCGATCAGCAGACTGTAGGTTTCTGAATGGATATTTTCCATGGCAATCTGAAAGCCGTAGAAGAACTTTGCTTCAGTGTATTGAACCTCTGCCACGAAATGTTCTGCCAAGTTTTCGTTTACAATCCCGTCACTGGCTGCAAAAAACGCTAAAACATGGGAAATGAAGTGACGTTCATCATCGCTTAAGTTTTTCCAGTCTTTCATATCCTGGCCCAGATCGATCTCTTCTGCGGTCCAAAAACTCGCCTCTGCCTTTTTGTAAAATTCCCAAATGTCATCATGCTGGATGGGAAACAATACAAATCTACTGTTATCTCCTTGTTCTAATATGGGTTCGGTTTTTTGCATCAGTCAGTCAGTTTTATTATTACCATCAATTTATATTCATCTACATTATTTTGCGATAGGCTCTCCGTCTTGATTTGTTGTTCCTCAAAAAATGCCTGATTGAAAGCAGTTTTTCGCAGAGCCGTAAAACAAATATCACCAACAATTTTTAAAAATAAAACCATGGGCAGTGACGAGTATTCAAGTTATTGACTAATGGTCAAATTAGTGATAAATTGTTATATATCAATGCATAAGGTGTGTTAATTTAAAGCTACCATTCTATTAAAACGCGGTTTAAGGGGCATTTGGAAGGGGGTGAAAAAAAATTAAAAAAATATTCCAAACTGATATTCAAGCAAAAATTGACCGAAAGTCAATGACATTGTGTTATTGTAATTTATTGTAAGTCAGTTTGTTGTTTTGTTTTTTGATGAGTAAATAAACAACTGTTTGATTCTCAAATCCTAAACAAAAGCAAGGAAATGGTGAGGATTTTTTAATTGAAAATTTCAATGATTCAAAGAGGCTTCTGGCATTGTCAGGAGTTGTATGCATTTACTTATCCTCATGAACCGGTGCAAGCCTGCGCTCTTTTAGGGTGAGCACTTCTCAGTACGCGCCGCAATATATGGATTTGTGGTAGGGTTAAAATTTGCCATGGATCGTGCCGATTGACAAGGGGTTTGTAAGCTTATAGCACTCAGCTTTTTAATGTTTTTAAATAAATCTTTTGGTGAAGTTTTTTACTTATGGAAATCCTCCTTATATTTGCACCTCAATTTTGATAAAAAGTTCTTAGTATGTACGCAATAGTTAACATAGCTGGAAAGCAGTTCAAAGTAACTAAAGATCAATATGTCTATGCACCGAAGATGCAAGGCGATATTGACGCTTCCGTTGAGTTCGATGAGGTATTGTTGGCAGATGACAACGGTACGGTATCGGTAGGCGCTCCTGTATTGGAAGGCGCTAAAGTGACAGGAAAAATTCTTGATCACGTAAAAGGTGACAAAGTAATCGTCTTCAAAAAGAAGAGAAGAAAAGGTTACAAGAAGAAAAACGGTCACAGACAAGAGTTTACTAAATTACTTATTGAAAACATTGCACTATAAGTTTAATCTTATAGCCCTAAAACATTAAAGATTATGGCTCACAAGAAAGGTGTCGGTAGTTCTAAAAACGGTAGAGAATCCCACAGTAAACGACTTGGTGTTAAAAAGTTTGGTGGTGAATCTGTGATTGCCGGTAATATTATCGTAAGACAAAGAGGAACCAAGCATCATGCAGGCCTGAATGTAAAGGTTGGAAAAGACCATACATTGTTTGCCGTAGCTGATGGGAAAGTAGAATTCAAGAGAAAGCACGATGGTAGATCCTACGTAAGCGTAGTACCTGCTGAAGCGTAAGATTTTATATCAGTATGATATAGGAAGCCGCCCTTTTTTAAAGGGTGGCTTTTTTGTGCCTTGTCCTGAGAGGAAGCATAGCGTAAATCAGGGATAAAGTAGAAAAATTAGCGAGGTATGGATCAAGGCTATTTCTGGGGACGATTGGTTTCTTTGTTTATCGGAACAATAGATCACCACCAAGGCTGCAAGGCACACAGCAATGATAACTTCCTTTCAGTCCAGGTTAGCGCATCCACTTGGTTCCTTTGAGACGTGATTTTTATAGAAAGAGCGTTTTTTGTGTCTTTTATTAAAATATTTTGCTGAGCCTCTTTTTCTTACTCAAATTTAATATTGTGCTTTTTGAAACCGATAAAATGATTTTTGTGTCGTAATAGTGTGTGTGAATGTAGTATTGGTGTGTTTTACCTGCAGTAGGTGTTTTTTATTTTGGGTTGGAATGGGTTATATTATTCGTTGTTTAACATGAATCACGGATGAAAACGATTTTTCCAGCCAGTATCATCAATCAAACCACCGAACATTATCAAAGCAAGATTTCTGTTCGGTCAAAGGTCATTTACCTGAGCGTACTGCTAGTTTTGACCGGGATCTTGGTAAGTCTTCCTTTTATTTATGTGGATGTATCGGTCAGCGCCCGAGGTAGATTCCAGACATCCTTGGGGAGAAATGAAATCCATTCCCCAGTTTCTGGCCGGGTTTCATCGATAAGCATTGTCGAAAATGAATCTGTCGGAAAGGGGCAGGTATTGGCAGAGATCAAGTCAGATCAAGTAGACTTGGAGATTGACGGGGTGGATAGCCGAAAGGCCTTGGTGCAGAATTTTATTGGAGATCTAAGGAAAATGATGAAACTGAGTCCTAACCGCATCGATGAATTTGTGGGGCGGACGTTGACCACCAAATATTACCAAGCGGCTTTCTTTGAGTATGTGTCGGGTGTCCAGCAGCTTCAGACGGTTTTGGAAAAGGAGAAGCGTGACCTCAAGCGTGCCAAGGTACTTTTTGATAGTAAGGCGATTTCCGCGGTGGAGTATGACGAGTACCGATCGAAGTTTGAGCAGTCTTTGGCGAACTTGGATATTTATCACAGTAAGAAGATTTCTTCTTGGGAGCAAGAGTTACGCGATTATCAAAATGAATGGGATAAGCTTTCCAATAATAAAAAGCGATTGCGTGACCAGCTGCACCAATATAAAATCATGGCGGGTGTTTCGGGGACGATCATCAATTTCGAGAATATCAAGACTGGGGATTTTGTCTTTGCCAACCAGAAAATAGCGGAGATCTCTCCCGACAGTACCCTGAAGGCGGTAGCCTTTTTAGATCCGGCCGATATAGCCTTTGTCCAGCCCGGGCAGCGTGTCAATCTTCAGGTGGATGCCTATAACTATAACCAGTGGGGACTGCTTGAAGGCACGGTAGAGGAAATTTCAAAGGATATCAATATGATCAGCGAAAACCAAGTGGCCTTTCGTGTGGTTTGTAGCCTTGCCGAAGAAGCGCTTTACCTGAAAAATGGGGTCAAGGGAAATGTGAAAAGAGGGATGACCTTTAACGGCCGTTTCCTGGTGGCAAGACGTTCTTTGTACCAGCTATTGTATGATAAAGTAGACAACTGGCTTAATCCTGCCATGTAAAACAAGTGAGGAGTTAGATTCATGAGCAAAAGCATAAAACAACGGGATATTACAGATTGTGGGGCGGCCTGTCTGGCGTCGATTGCCAGTAATTATAAGCTAAAAATACCGATCTCTAAAATTCGCCAACTCGCTTCCACTGACCAAAAGGGTACCAATGTCCTTGGGTTGATCGAAGCTGCGGGAAAATTGGGCTTTTCTACCAAAGGTGTTCGGGGGAGTTTTGAAAGTTTATTTCAAGTGCCAAAACCGGCTATCGTTCATGTGGTGTTGAACAAAACACTCCACCATTATATGGTGATCTATAAAGTGACCAAGCGTTATGTCAAGGTGATGGACCCAGCAGAGGGCAGGATGAAGAAACTTTCCCATGACGAATTTAAGGACATTTGGACGGGGGTGATGGTGCTGCTGATGCCCAATGAGGAATTCAAGGCCATGAATGAGACAGTTTCTGTGGCCAAACGCTTTTGGTACTTGATCAGCCCGCATAAGAGCGTGATGCTGCAGGCTGTTTTTGGGGCGGGAATTTATACCGTGCTAGGCTTGTCCACGTCCATTTACGTCCAAAAGATCATTGATAATGTCTTCATAAGCCGAAATACCAATTTATTGAACCTGATGAGCGTAGTCATGATATTGCTATTGCTCTTTCAGATTTTTATTGGAGTTTACAAATCCATTTTTGTGATCAAAACAGGGCAAAAGATCGATGCTCGATTGATTTTGGGTTATTATAAGCATTTGCTGTCTTTGCCCCAGCGGTTTTTTGATACCATGCGCGTGGGGGAGATCATTTCCAGGATCAATGATGCGGTGAAAATAAGAGCGTTTATTAATGACGTGTCCATCAGTATTGTTGTGAACGTTTTTATAGTGTTCTTTTCATTTGCCTTGATGTTTACCTTTTATTGGAAATTAGCCTTAATCATGCTGATGATAGTTCCCCTCTATCTAGTGGTGTATGTGGTCACTAACCATTTGAACAGAAGGGTGGAGCGCAGGCTGATGGAAAATACGGCAGAGTTGGAGTCGCAGTTGGTGGAGTCTATCCACTCGGTGAGAACCATTAAGCAGTTTGGGGCTGAGGATTATGCCAATATCAAAACAGAGGGCAAGTTCATCAACATGCTGGGGTCTATCTATCGTTCAGGGTTGAATAATGTGTTTTCCAGTAATTCGTCCGAGTTTATTTCTCGTCTCTTTACGATCCTTTTGCTGTGGATTGGGGCGGGGTATGTGCTTGAAAATGAAATCACCCCCGGAGAGCTGCTGTCCTTTTATGCCTTGATCGGTTACCTTACAGGGCCCTTGGTGGGCATTATAGGGATGAACAAAACCATGCAAAATGCGGTCATAGCAGCAGACAGGCTTTTTGAGATTATGGACTTGGAAGTGGAGGAAAAGAAAGAAAAATTCGAGATCAAGCGGGAGGACATAGGAGACATTGCTTTTCAGCAGGTGGTGTTTCGTTATGGCTCGAGGGCCAAGGTCTTTGATGGTCTTAACCTGACCTTTCCCAAAGGCAAAGTCACCGGAGTAGTAGGGGAGAGCGGTTCCGGCAAATCTACATTGGCAGCCCTTCTCCAGCACTTTTATTCTTTGGAGGCTGGGCAAATAAAAATAGGCATTCACGATATCTCTTACATTGAGCACAGTTGTTTACGGCGGATAGTGGGGGTGGTGCCGCAGCAGGTAGATTTGTTTGCCGGCAACTTAATTGATAACATTGCTTTTGGAGATCATCAGCCCAATATTCAGAAGATCGTAGGGATCTGTCATGAATTGGGGATGATGGATTTTATAGAAGGATTGCCCAATGGCTTTGCTACCTTTTTGGGTGAACATGGTGCATCACTATCTGGTGGGCAGAGGCAACGAGTGGCTATTGCCCGCGCCCTGTACCGGGATCCTGAAATTATCGTGATGGATGAGGCCAATGCTTCCCTGGATCCGAAATCCGAGGAATATGTCCAAAGGGTGATCAGAACTTTGGTAAAAAAGGGAAAGACTGTTATTTTTATTACGCACCGATTGTCGGCAGTAAGGGATTTTGATCGTATTTTGGTATTGGAAAAAGGAGAACTGGTAGAACAGGGAGGTCACCACCAACTGTTTGCTCAGGAAGGGAGATACTATCAAATGGTCCAAAAACAGGCTTTTGTTTTGGGTTAATGACAGATGAATTATGAATTTTATTAAACATATTGAACGCCTTCAACTCATCAATAAATTGGTGAAAGAAGAAAAAACAGGTTCTCCTGAGGAGTTGTCCACGCGCTTGGGTATCAGTAGAAGGCAGTTATATAATCATTTGGAAAGCCTTAAGGACATGGGGCTTGAAGTTGCTTTTTCAAGGAAGATCAATAGTTTTCACTATGTGGATGAAAAGCACCTTGAGATGACTTTTACATTAAAGGTCATCGGTCCTGAGGAGACGGAAAATATTTATGGCGGAATGTATCTACCCATCATTCCGGAATGGCTTCCTGAATGGGAATGGCTAAATGAGGCAGGCTAATCGCTATGGCCATCTGAAAATAAATGGAATTTTTTAATATCGCTTACCTAAGTTTCGACAGGAGTCAATTATTTTCGAATCTAAACCGCACGTGAACGGCCAAATTTTGGGGTTAAATTCACCATTTTAAGGTTTTTTGCCCCAGTTATTTTATTATTTTTTTGTTGGTTATCAGTCGAATACATAAAAAATGTTCTCCGTGCAAGTTTTGTGCACGCACTCAAGGTACCTTTATAATAACGAAACAGAGAGGAGAGGGGGATTCAGAAATTCGTTGATTGATCGCCTTAAACCTATTCTGCTAGGCAATATAGCTCGATTAGAATAAAATGAAACTACTGCAAAAGGTGTAGTTACTTTCCAGCTGGGTTGCTGTTTTTACCTTATCGGTCAGCTATCAGCATTGGCTACATCTTTTAAATATTAATTGATGGTTGCTCTTGGCACTAATATTGAGGTGGAGAGCGTACATAGATTAAAGACAATATTTTTTAGTATTTACTATGTTGGTGATTTTTTAGTTCTCGTGTTGATTAACGTCAGAAGGGATACATGTGTGGTGTATCCCTTTCTTTTTGTCTCCTGGCGATATTGTTATTCATGAGAAGAAGAAGCATACCAAAAGGATCAAGCATTATTTCTGGGGGGAATAGGGCTGTCAATGCGGCTAAAACCTAAAACATTGGATGGGCAAATTTACCGTGGTCTTGCTTTTGACTATGAAGAGGGCTCCCTGCCAAGGCTTGAGGAACGATACATTCCTTTAAGTCCAGGTTCACAACAGCCACTTGGTGCCCTTGGGACCTTGTGGCATTTTTGTCTATCGCTGTTTTACCATTTAGCAAACCCACAGTCTCCAACTTCTCCGCTTGGTCAAAATAGTGACTGCGCAGTGGGCCTTTATCCTGCTGTTGTCCTCGTTTTTAAAGAAATTTAAGGCTTTTTCAGAAACATGACATTTGTCATAATTTAGGTCATTTAGCCTATATATATTTGCGCTATCAATTTTTGTAATGCCTCTTTTGGTGAATGGAGGTTAAGTATTGATATTTTTTGATGAAAATCGCTCAGGAGTGTGTTGAACAAGTGCGGATTTTTAGTATTACTATGTTGGTTATTTTTTTACTTCCTGTGCTGATTATTTAGGAAAGGAGGGGTGCTAGACGCCTCTCCTTTCTTTTAATGGTGCTGGCAGATAGGGTTTCGGAGATACCGGAAGTGCTTCCTGATTATAATTAGAAAATAAACACCATTAATTGAATATGAGTAATCCTGGTCGCTTCATCGTGAATAGCTGTCCGTCTTTAGTTTTTCAGTTTACCGACTAGATCCAGTGAAGAGGGCGCTAGACCGCAAGGTGATGATGTTTAGAGGGATGCAGATTTAAGCTAAGTCCAGCTTTTATACCTTCCAAAAAGAGGTTGTATTGTAGCTAAATGTCGTAAGGCAAGCTTGATTAATGCCACTAAAAATATCCCTGTGCTATTTTTATGGCTTGTTAAGGGTTATATTTACCAATTCTAAGTTCGAATGTGTTTTTTAGGATGGAGCTGCGTAGATTTAAGTATTCAATTGTTTGTTAGTTTATCTGATTAAAAATACATTTATATTATTTACGATTTTAAATGCCCACAATATATATAAATACCCAAGTATGAGAAAAATCTGTTTTTTAATTTTGACGATAACCAGTCTGTTGGTTTATCCGGTCATTGCGCAAAACAAAATTGAGTTTCAGGAATTTGACCTGGATAACGGTTTGCATGTCATCATGCATAAGGATAACACCACACCCATTGTGGTGACATCTGTTTTGTATCATGTAGGTTCTAAAAATGAGGATCCAGAACGAACAGGGTTTGCCCACTTTTTTGAGCACCTGCTGTTTGAAGGGAGTGAGAATATCGGTAGAGGGGAGTATATGAAGAAAATCCAGTCCGAAGGAGGCACGTTGAATGCATATACGAGTAATGATATTACTTATTACTACGAAACGCTTCCATCGAACAAATTAGAACTGGCTTTATATATGGAAAGTGAACGAATGCTTCACGCCAAGATTGACCAAGTAGGAGTGGATACTCAGCGGGAAGTGGTAAAGGAAGAAAAAAGGCAACGTTATGATAACCAACCTTACGGTACCATTCTTCCAGAAACGCTGAAGCGTGCTTATTCAAAACACCCTTATCAATGGGCGCCTATCGGCTCTTTAGAGCATTTGAATGCAGCGACCCTTGATGAGTTTATGGGGTTCTACAATGAGTTTTATGTTCCCAATAATGCTACCTTGACCATTGCTGGTGATATCGACTATGATCAGACTGAAGCTTGGGTAAAGAAGTATTTTTCAGAAATTCCTCGTGGGAAGATGGAGATTTATCGCCCTGATATCACTGAACCGGTAAAAACAGAGGAGATCAGGGATATCGTCTACGACAATATTCAGATTCCCGCTGTGATTCAGGCGTATAATTTACCTCCCAAAACCGATCCGGATTCTTATGCGATGGATATGCTGTCTACTTACCTTACAGGCGGAAATTCTTCCTTGATGACGAAGGAATTGGTGGATAAGCAGCAGAAGGCATTAGCAGTGGCTGCAATTCCGCTGGATTTAGAAGATGGCGGGATCTTTATAATGTATGGCATTACCAACATGGGGGTTGAGGCAGAAGAATTGGAGACCGAAATTGATAAACTGATCAAGCAGGTTCAGGAAGAAGGGGTGTCAGAGAGTGACTTTGAGAAGCTTCAAAACATTATTGAGAACGATGTGGTCAGCAGTAACAGTACATTGTCTGGGATTGCACAGAGCCTATCACAGTCTCATGTGTTTTTTGGCCATACCAGCCATATCAATGAGGTGCTGGAGAAATACCGATCGGTATCCCGAGAGGATTTGAAGCGTGTGGCCAATGAATACCTTACACTGGATGGCAGAGTGGTGCTTTATTACTTGCCTAAATCAGCGCAACCTCAAGATTGATTTTTAACATGAATGTGGACAAACCTATGAAAAAGAGCATAATATATTTATTCCTTTGCATGGCTATCACTACGATGGGTCACGCACAAGTAGATAGAAGTAAGTATCCTGAGCCTGGGCCTGCGCCAAAGATAGAGCTGCAAGACCCTGAGACGTTTACGTTGGATAATGGCTTGAAGGTTTTTGTGGTGGAGAATCATAAGTTGCCAAGAGTGGCTTTTTCCTTGGTGTTGGATAGAGATCCTATTTTGGAGAAAGACAAGGCTGGCATGACAGGGTTTGTAGGAGAGATGCTGATGGCCGGAACCACAAACAGGTCCAAGGATCAATTGGATGAGGAAGTGGATTTTATCGGTGCTTCCTTAAGTGCAGGATCGACTTCCTTATATGGATCGTCATTAAAGGAGCATCAAGGGAAGATTCTTGACCTAATGGCTGACGTGCTATTTAACCCGTCTTTTCCCCAAGAAGAGTTGGATAAACTTAAAAAGCAATCCTTAACGGGCTTAGCCACATCCAGGGATGAACCTGATGCGATTTCGTCAAGGTTAGCGGGGAAATTGGTCTATGGAAAGGACCATCCTTACGGAGAGATTAGGACAGAGGAATCCATTGAAGCCATAGAATTAGCGGATATCAAAGCATATTATGAAACCTACTTCAAACCAAACATTGCCTACTTGGCCATTGTAGGCGATATCAATAAAGAGGAGGCTGAAGAGGTAGTGAAATCCCATTTTGGAAGTTGGGAGAAAGGCCAAGTTCCAGAGATGGACTATGCTACTCCTACGCCCCCAGCGCAGAATGAGGTGGCATTGGTGGACAGGTCAGCCTCAGTACAGTCTGTAATCGATATAGCTTATCCGCTTGAGATGAGCCTTAAAAATCCAGATTATCTTGATACGCGGGTGTTAAACTATATCCTTGGAGGAGGATCATCTTCAAGGCTATTCATGAACCTTAGAGAGGACAAAGGATATACCTATGGTGCTTATTCAAGCATCGGCTCAGACCAACTGGTGACCAGTTTTTCGGCGGGAGCTTCCGTGAGGACCGAGGTGACAGATTCTGCGGTGTCAGAAATGATTTATGAAATCAACCATATCGTAGATGAAGGAGTGACGGCAGATGAACTCGAAGCGGCCAAAGCAAATCTTAGTGGTAGTTTTGGTAGGTCATTGGAAAGCCCTTCCACCTTGGCGAGTTTTGCGATAAATATCGAGCGCTATGGACTGCCCCAGGATTTTTATAAAACCTATTTGCAACGCCTCAGTGCGCTCACGGTGGAAGATATCAATGCTGCTGCACGAAAATACATCAAGCCCGAAAATATGTACATTACCATTGTGGGTAATGGTACGGACATTAAAGATAAGCTTGACCAGTTTGGTCCTGTCAGCCTTTATGACAATTGGGGCGATCCTGCCAAAGAGATAGAAATGACCGATATCGATATGACTGCCGAGAAGGTGGTGGCCAATTATATTGAGGCAATCGGTGGAGAAGAAGCAGTGAATGCTATCGAAACAGCCAAGGTGAAAGTAAAAGCGGAGGTGCAAGGGCAAGTGATTGAAATGACCATGGTATATGATGATCCAGGTATGCGGTTTAGCCAAAAGGTAGGGATGATGGGAAATACCGTCTCCAATACAGTACTCCAAGAAGGAAAAGGAACCGTTACAGCCATGGGGCAAAACAAGGAATTGACCGATGAGCAGTATGAGGAGGCAAAGATGAACATGTTTATCTTTCCAGAGGTACATTTTGAGGAATTGATGTATACATTAGCGCTGGATGGGGTGAAAGACATCGATGGCCAAAATGCCTATAAAGTAATTGTATCCAATCCCACTGGTGCTAAAAGTGTGAACTATTATAGTGTGGAAACGGGTTTAAAACTGAAGAGTGAAAATGAAAAGACCGGTGAAATCACTTATTCCGATTATCAAGAGCATGATGGTGTGAAGTATGCCATGGAAATGGTGGTAAAATCCCCAATGATTCCTGCGCCGTTAAACACCACGGTCGAGTCACTCGAGTTTAATGCGACGTTAACAGACGAAGATTTTAAATAATATATAACTATGAAAAAGGCAATGATTGCATTGGTGGCATCACTGATGATGAGTGGCGTGGATGTCCAAGCCAATGAATCCATGGAGAAAAAGCATCTGATCGCTTCCCAAGAGGTGACCGTAAAGGAGGTAGTGGATCGGTATATCGAAGCAGCAGGTGGCATTGACAAGGTCAAGGCAATCAAAAACATGGAAATGAACATGGAAACTGAAATCCAAGGGATGACCCTTGTGATCAAAGCAGTAACGGACCAAGAACATAATCGACTATTGAACCTTACAGAGATGAACGGTAACCAAGTGGCCAAGACTGTCATCAAAGATAACAAAGGTAAGGTGGTCAGTATGGGGCAGGAACAAGATCTGACAGAAGATCAGCTAAATTCCATGAAAAGCCAGACTTTTGTGTTTCCGGAATTGTTTTATGAGGAATTGGGCTATGAAGTGACCTATGGTGGCACCGAAGATGTGGAAGGAGAAGAAGCCTATAAGTTGCTCCTTAAAGATGCCAGTGGTGTGGAGACTGCTGAGTTTTACAGCGTGGAATCTGGCCTGAAGCTAAAGACAGAATCAGAAGCAGCGGGAACGGTAAGTTATAAGGATTATAAGGAAGTAGATGGTATTATGGTTCCTTCTAAAATGGTGATTGCCAACACGATGATGCCTGCTCCCATGGAGGCCAATATCACTTCTGTAGTATTTAACCAAGAATTGGATAATGCCCTTTTTGAATTTTAATTTCCTTCTCGGTTAGCCATAATAGAACGAGGCTGTCTTATTATCCGCCATCACGAGCGTAGCCTGCCTGAGGGTAGCAGGAGATCTCGATGTGCTATCTTGCGCATATGACGTGGACTTATGAGACAGCCTCTTTTTTGTTTCATAGCATTTTTACCAATTTGGATGGTTTTTCATCCAATGGTCCAGTGAAAATTTTCCTGATCCATAAACCAGAAACACCACCAATAAGATCAATACAATCAAGGATAATTCAAACTCTAGGTTGTTTGCTGCAGAAAGGAACCCTTGGTTGATATTAATAAAGAAAACCGCCCCCAGTAATATGGGGATCTGGAATATAATCGCAAAGCGTGTCAGTAGGCCAACGGCAATCATAAAGCCTCCTACCAAATGAGCAAAGGCCACGTAATGTGCCAAGGCAAGGTTAAAGAACTGTAGATCGCTATTGCTCATCATTTCCATCAAGGCATTTGTGTTGGCAATAAACAAGATGCCCTTGTACAAGATAAATAAACCCAGTGCCATTCTAATGAAATCTATCCACTTAGGATGGTGGGTGTCTGCCCATAGTTCGATTTTTGAAATAGTTTCCATGTCATTTTGGGTTTTGTTTAGCAGTAATATACAAATAAATAAGCTTATTTATTTGATTTTCACGGCTTTAATAAAGAGGCTTGTCCTTATTTTACCCAACGCTTCCGTTTAGGATTGGATTCTCCTGCAATCAGAAGATACTCCAAGTAGTAATTTGTCGTAGAGGCTTCCAGGGCAGGGGTTAGTTTTCTTCCAAAGCGATCAATCTCTAGCTGTAACGGTTCGTTTTCTAGGGGCAGTGCTGGGGAAAAGCTTTGGTGGTTGATGGTGATGATTTTGTCTCCTTGCATGAGAAGCTTATAGGCAGGGCTATCAGGATGAACTTTTGAAATCGTTCCGTCAGAAAGGGCCTGTATCCCCCAGTTGGCAGCAAGGACTTGTGTATGGGGAATGGTTTTGATGCTGATGTTGACAGATTCCATTTGTTCACACAATAGAGGGAATATGTCGTGGTTTTCCTGGACATACTTTTCGAAAAATTGTTGGATCACTTGATCGTTTCCGTAACACGCGGCTATGACCTGAGTGAAATCCTGCATGGTATATCCTTTTTGGGGTTTGCCAAATCGTTCCCACATTATTTTCATGACTTGGTGCAGGCTACTTCCTTGGTCCAATAGCATGAGGTCCAGAATGGTGGAGATTAATGCCCCACGGTTATAAATACTGACTTTCCTTTCGGGAATTCCTGCTTTGTAGCCATCCAGCCACAGGTCCCAACTGGAAGCGGATATAGCCTGATTTTGCCATCCAAAGGAGCCAAACTCCCGGGCAAGTTGTTTCTGCATATTATCCAAAAAGGTACTTAGGCTGAAATAGCCTGATTTTAGTAAAAATAAATCTCCCATATAAGTCGTCACTCCTTCCGCAACGATTCCTGTATCAAAATACACCTCTTTTGAAAAATCATAAGGCAGCAGTGGTTTTGGTCTGATGCGGCAAACATTCCAGAAGTGATAGAGTTCGTGACAGCTTACACCAAAGAATTCATCCATTTCACTTTTTTCCTTTAGTGAATCAGCTGGACCAAAAGTAATTACTGTGGAAAACTGATGCTCTACTCCATGGTAATGTTTGTAAGGTAGAAGCTGATATAAAAAGTGGTAATCTTCGGCAGGGAATTCCCCAAAGGCATCGACCTGTTTTTCGGTAAATGCTTCAAATTGACGAATGAGTTGAGGCACGTCGAAATGGATTTCGCCTTGAAACCATAAATGAAAATTGCTGCGTTTTACCTGATAGCTGTAGTGTTTTAGGCTTGCGGATGCCATCAAGGGGCTATCCACGAGGTGTTGATAATCGGTGGCTTGATATAGATGTTTCCCTTTCTTGGGCAGTGCTGTAGCTACTTCGAAACCCTCAGGAAGGTTGAGCTGGACCTTCACCGGTGCGTTCTCGAAGTCTTTTACTGCAAAGCAGCAATTGATAAAATTTATGTAGAGCTGTTCATCATCAGACCAGCTTCCTCCAGCATCCATTTGTGCCGCATGGAATTCATAGGATATGCGATACCGTCCAGCCTGTACAGATTTAAACGTCCACAGATCTTTGGTTTCCTTTTGCCAGTGGATGGTCTCCGTGCCATGATTTACCTGAAATGCTCGGATTTTTTGGGCATAATTGGTGATTTCGTACCGTCCAGGTCTCCATGACGGAAGCTGAAGGGAATAGGTGGTGTTGCTTTCACAGTCAAAAGAAAGTTCAATTTGTACAAATTGATTGACAGGATTGTTTCTATATATCAGGTATTCCATTTACATTTGTGCTTTACAGTAAACAAAAGTAAGCCACTGATTTGTAAATAAAAAAAACGTGGCTATCTTTGCAGTCCTTTTCAGGGTATACTGGAAACAAGGACAAATAAAAGCGGAAAAAATTCAAAACATAAATCGGTAAAAGAATAAGCGGCGATGGGTGTTCAGTCCCGTTAGGTTTTCTGTAACCGATATAAAATTTAAACGATCATGAAAAGAACATTTCAACCTTCTCGCAGAAAAAGAAGAAATAAGCACGGATTTAGGGAAAGAATGGCGTCACCTAACGGCAGAAGGGTGATCAGAGCAAGAAGATCAAAAGGTAGACATAAATTGTCCGTATCTTCTGAAAAGACGCTTAAGAAGTAATTTATTCGTTCCTTGTTGCCTTATCACTATGGACTATAGGCTGCCAAAGAAGGAGAGATTACATTCTCAAAAGTTAATAAAGGAACTTTTTGACAAAGGTTCCTCTTTTTTTTTATATCCATTTAAGGTTATCTACCTCCCCTTGGAAGGGGAGGAGGAGGCCAATCAGGTACTTTTTTCTGTTTCCAAAAGGAAAATTAGAAAAGCCGTTCACAGAAATTACCTAAAAAGAAGGATGAAAGAGGCTTATCGGCTCAACAAATCAATCCTTATAAATGGTAAAAACAACAAAAAATTGATAGCTTTCGTATATGTAGCGCCTGGGCTGGAAGAATTTCACAAAATCCAGTCGAAGGTTCAGAAAGTATTAAATCGACTTGCAGACAGGCAAGGAGCAAACCGTAATGATGATGAAGAAAAGAAGTAGCCTAATAGCCATTTTTTTGGTGCTAATTGTTGGTGGGGGAGTGTTGGTTTCCTTTAAGGGAAAGAACGATAAGCTTTTTTTGATAGCGAAGAACCTTGATATTTTCGCTTCCTTGATCAGGGAGTTAGACTCTTATTATGTTGATGAAATTAAACCAGAGGAGCTGGTAACTGTTGGAATCAATGCCATGTTGGAGGAGTTGGATCCATATACCACTTATATTCCAGAGGAGGAGTCTGAAGATTTTAGGACCATGACCACTGGAGAATATGGTGGGGTTGGAGCCATGATCGGCAATAGGCTTGGGAAGAACATGATATTAATGCCCTACAAAGGATTTCCGGCGGAATCTTCAGGGCTTAGAATTGGGGATGAACTCCTTCAGATAGACACCGTGAATGTGGTGGATCTAGTGACTTCTGAGATCTCCGAAATGCTGAAGGGACCGGCCAACACGCCAGTGGAGGTAATGGTGAAGAGGGGAGAGGATACGTTGTCATTTGATATTATGAGAAAAAAGATCGTGATCAATAACGTTCCCTATTATGGAATGGTAAATGATCACATAGGATTTATCAAACTGACTGATTTCACGACCAATGCGGGAGATGATGTAAGAAAAGCATTGGTGGAGTTGAAGGAGCAAGGTGCAGATCGACTTATTTTGGATTTGAGGGACAATCCTGGCGGTATTTTGAAAGAAGCGGTAGATATCGTGAGTTTGTTTATGCCAAAAGGTAAAGAGGTGGTTAGTACCATTGGTAAGTTGGAAAATGTAAATGCAGAATATAAGACCAATCGCTCACCGGTCGATAAGCATATTCCACTGGCCATTTTGGTAAACGAGCGATCAGCTTCGGCATCTGAAATTGTTTCAGGAGCACTTCAGGACTATGATCGGGCAGTGTTGGTAGGGAGAAAAACCTTTGGAAAGGGGTTGGTGCAAAGTACCATTCCGCTTTCTTACAATGCACAGGTTAAAGTGACTACTGCCAAGTATTATATTCCTAGCGGTCGTTGTATACAGGAAATCGATTACAGCAAGCGAGGAAAGGATGGAAGGGCTGTAAGTGTAGCCGATTCGTTGCGTCATGAATTTAAGACAACGAATGGCCGGACCGTGTGGGATGGAGAAGGGATCATGCCTGATGAAGAAGTCGACGCAAGAACCTATGCGCCCATTACGTACAGTTTAGTGGCCAGAAGCTTGGTGTTTGAGTTTGCGAATGAATTTTATTACGAACATGACAGCATTTCTTCCCCGCGGACATTTGAAGTGGATGATGCGCTTTATGATGAATTCGTGAGTTGGCTGGAAGGAAAGGAATATGATTATGTGACCAGGGTGGAAAAAACGATTGAAGACCTGGAGGAATATGCAAAAGAAGAAAAGTACTTCGAAGATATTAAGGGTGAGATTGATTCGCTGAAAAAAAGTGTCAGCCATAACAAGGAACAGGATTTGGTGACCTTCAAAGAAGAAATTAAGGAGGCGCTCGAGGATGAGATCATATCGAGGTATTATTACGAAGGAGGGGTAGTAGAAGCTTCCCTAGATCAAGATAAAGAAGTGGCCAAGGCAGTGGAGATTCTTTCTGATGAAGCACACTATCATCAAATGCTCCAGCCCGCAATGGCCAAGAAGTAATTTCCTCTCTGAGGTCAAAACTCCTTTCTGGATCCTTTTGGGGTTTGGGGAGGAGTTTTTTAAGTTTTGAATTCACTTCCGAAAATTGGAACAGTGGTCTTAGATGTATGATGAATTAATGATGCTTTCATGACGTTGATTTTATCCATAGAAACGGCAGTTTCGGTATGTTCAGTGGCACTGCATAATGATGATGGCTTGGTGGGCTTGATGGAGCTTCGTCAAGAGAATATTCATGCCCAAAAGCTTATGCCCTTGATAAAAGATCTGCTTGGGCAGGTAGGAGTGGGCAGTGGGGCGTTGGATGCCGTAGCTGTCTCAGAAGGTCCAGGTTCCTATACCGGTTTAAGGATTGGCGTTTCTACCGCTAAAGGAATCGCCTTCGCGCATCAGTTGCCCTTAATAGCCGTGGGCACATTAGATGCCTTGGCGCATCAGGTGGTTGATATGGTTGAGCCCGAATCGTTCATAGTGCCGCTGATAGACGCAAGGAGAATGGAAGTTTACAGCAAAGTTTTCGATGGTAAGCTGCAGGAAATAGAACCAATCACACCGGTTATTGTGGATGAAAAATCCTATGCAGCTTATTTGGAAAGCGGAAGGGTGTATTGCTGTGGTGATGCTGTCGGGAAGGTGGCAGAGGTAATCGATCATCCCAACGCCCGCTTTTTGAAAGTGTATAATTCAGCGGCAAGTGTAGGTGACTTGGCTTTGAAGAAGTTTCGTCAAAAAGATTTTGTCGATTTAGCTTACTTCGAACCGAACTACTTGAAGGAATTTAGGGTTCTTAAATCAAAGAAAAATCCATTAGCCTTATGAGTGAAATAGTGAACAGGGTAGCCAATAGTCCAATAGTGACAATAGACTTGGAGGAATATTATGGCCAAGGGACAGATCGTGTGTTGTTTGACCTGAAAGTGTTTTTGTTCCAAGAGCTCGTGTTGAAGGAGCGAGATTTTAGAAAGGCTTTAAAAGAGCTTGATTGGGAGCAATACCGTGGGAAGTTTGTAGCGGTAGATTGTACGGTGGATGCGATTGTGCCGACCTGGGCATATATGTTGGTGGTGACCTACTTGGAAGGAGTGGCCAAGGATGTGGCAGTGGGCTCAGTAGAAGATCTGGAGCGGTACCTATTCCAGAAAGCCCTTATGGCGATTGATCCTGCTACTTTCGAAGGTAGACCAGTAGTCATCAAAGGATGCAGTAAATTTCCTGTTCCCATTTTTGCATACGGAGAAGTGGTACGTTTACTGAAAGGAAAAGCGAAGTCTATTATGTATGGTGAGCCGTGTAGTACAGTGCCTGTGTACAAGCGGCCAAAGTAGTTGTTAAAATATTCCACTCAATAATAGCGAGTTGCGAAAAACCAATAGAAAAAATCAAGGGCCGGTTTGGTAATTTTAAGAAAGAGCTCTATGTTTGCATTCCCA